>NZ_JRNG01000001.1:0-129862 GCF_000759055.1 Corynebacterium tuscaniense DNF00037
CCCCCCCCGGGATTGTCTGCCACCAAGACAGCCCGGGGGATTTGCCTATCAGCTGTCGCGACCCAGATCGGAAAATGTATAGCACCTTCTGCGGTTTTAGGTAATTCCTGTAGCCTTTCCGGATCTAGGTAGCACGAAGCTCTCCAAGGAGGTCCAATGAACCAGGCGGACACGATCAACACGATCATCGGCCCAACATCCGCCCAGGAGGAGGTCCGGGCGGTTGCGATTACAACGCTGTTCGGCTCGTTCACCACAGGCCGCACGTCCGGCAAGCTGGGCAATGAGATGGATTCGGCAGTGCTCCAGGGGTTGCGCGAATGGGCCGATGTGATTCTCGTGGGTTCCGGCACCGTCAAGGCGGAGGATTACGGCCCAGCAGATACACCAATGGCGGTGGTTTCACGCTCCCTCACCTTTGACACCACCACGAAGTTGTTCAGCGGCACTCCCCCGATCATCGTGACGCCGCAGGAGTCACTGGCAGATCCCGCGCTCACATCACGCCGGAAAACACTAGAAGCCGCTGGGTGTGAGTTGGCGGAAGGCGGTGGGGTTCCGGAGGTCGTCGATAAGCTTCGCGCACGGGGCTTCGGCCGGATCGTGTGCGAGGGCGGGCCATCGTTGTACGCAGAGATGTTCAAGCATTCGCTTATCGACGTCCTCCATCTCACCCTCGACCCCCACGTCAACGGAGAGCCCGCCGGGCTGGTGGGCGACATTGCGGAACGTTTCACCTTGGAACAGGCTGTGGCGGATGGGGACTATCTTTTCACGCGTTACCGGCGGGTTCAGAAGACCTCGTAGCCGGCGTTTAGTACGTTAATGGGGTGACTACCCGCGCTGATGCCCTGAGAACTATATGGACCGCACCGGCCCTTAACCGGGGCCCCCGGTGGGAACTGGTGGCTAATGCCGCCTTGTGGCCCGTGGCCATCTTGCTGTTTACCCACCGTATTGTGGCTTTAGCGCTTCCCGGCACGATCACCGATGACTTCACTACTGTGTGGGCCGCAGCCCGCCGGTTTGTGGCGCGCGTGCCGGTCTATTCCGAGAACTACACCACCGTCGACCCGCACTACCTGTACAACCCGGGGGCCACGCTACTGTTGTCGCCCTTGGGCTTGTTCGGCTCAACGGAGATCATCCGTCCGCTGTTCATTTTGGTGAATGCACTGGCCATCCTTGGGGCTCTTGCGTGGCTCACGCGCTTGTCAGGGTTCACGCTGACGCACCCGGTTTTCCCCGGTGCGATTGCACTTGGCTTTGCGACGGAAGCGGTAACCAACACCCTCACCTTCTCCAACATCAATGGCATCTTGCTTTTGGGGCTCGTCGCTTTCCTCGCGTTTCTGCTGCGAGGCCCGTCGTTGGCCGCGGGTGTGGTCCTGGGCTTGTGCATCTTGATCAAGCCGATGTTTGCACCGCTCATTGTGCTGCCACTGTTGCGCATGAACTGGGGTGCGGTGATCGCGGCGGGTCTCGTACCGGTGATCTTCAACGTTATCGCCTGGCCACTGACTCCCGGCGCCCGCGACTACATCGATGTGGTTGTCCCCTACCTGGGTATCACGCGGGACTACGCCAACTCATCGCTGGCCGGCGCTGCTGTGTACTTTGGCATGCCGGCATGGCTCCATGGTGGCTTGTTCATGATCTTCGCTGCCGCTGTCCTCGTAGCGGTTGTTGGGTTGGCGCGGTGGCGGTGGAGTGATGAGTGGATGTGGGCGGCCACCACTGCTGCTGTACTGCTAGCAGGTGTCTGTCTACTTTCCTCCCTGGGCCAGGCGTATTACTCCATGATGCTCTTCCCCGCAGTGTTCACCGTGGCACGTGCTACCAGTGTCTTCCACACCCCCACCGCCTGGTTGGGAATCATTTTGTGCCTTTCCCCGTTGAGTTGGGTGGTATACGACAATCCTGTTATCGGCCGCTGGACAAACACTTTCCTGCCTACGGCTGGGTGGGCGATATTTATAATCGCCACCTCGGTGTGGGCGGCAACTTTGGCATTGCACCGAGCAACGGGCAGTTCGGTTAATGAAGACAATGACGCAGATGGAGGGACACCACACCATGACACAGAACAACTACAGCGACTGGACTGAACAGCAGTGGCGTGAACGCCTCACCCCTGAGGAATTCCACGTGCTGCGCCAGGCGGGCACGGAGCCGCCCGGAGTGGGCGAATACACAGACACCACCACCGAGGGCATCTATCACTGCCGCGCATGCGGGGAAGAGCTGTTCCGTTCCACCGAGAAGTTCCAGTCCCACTGTGGCTGGCCGTCCTTCTTCTCACCATCAAACAGCGAGAAGGTCATAGAACGCGAAGATACCTCCCACGGCATGGTGCGCACTGAGGTGTTATGCGCAACCTGTGGTTCCCACCTGGGCCATGTCTTCGCTGGTGAGGGTTACCCCACCCCGACAGACCTGCGATACTGCATCAACTCCATCGCCATGACTCTGGAAGAAAAGCCGATGCAGTAACCGGTCGATCTCCGGATCGAAGATTACGGCAAGACCTCGATAATCTCTGCGATGTCTGTCACTCGACGGCCCGAGAAGAACGGAAGCTCCTCGCGCACGTGGAGGCGCGCCTCGGTGTAACGCATCTTGTGCATGAGATCGGAAATACGCTCAAGCGTCGGCGCTTCAAAGGCGAGCATCCATTCGTAATCACCAAGCGCGAATGCAGACATTGTGTTCGCGCGAACATCCGCGTAATCCGCGGCGGCCTGGCCGTGCTCGATGAGCAGCTGACGCCGCTTATCTGGATCCATGATGTACCAGTCATAAGAACGCGTGAACGGATAGACGGTGATCCAATCCTGTGGCTCTTCACCCATGATGAAGGCTGGCAAGTGACCGCGGTTGAACTCCGCCGGGCGGTGCAAGCCAACACCGACCCAGAACACCTCAAGGCACCGACCAAACACTGTTGTCCGACGGAAATCGTTGTAGGCCTTCTGCAAATCAGTGAATTCTTCGGCATGCCACCAGATCATCACATCTGCTTCAGAGCGCATCCCGGAGATGTCATACACACCGCGAATGACAACCTTGCCTTGAGTCTCAAGGTTGTCAAAGAATTCCTTCGCCTCCGCAATGATCTCCCCCCGATCCGCACCAAGCGCCCCCGGAATCACGCGGAATGTCGCCCACTGCGCGTAGCGCTGTGTGTTGTTAAGTTTTTCAATGTCTGGCTGTGCCATGTTGTTGCACCCTTTCTCCCCACACGGGATTATCAACCGAAAGTTTTATCAATGTCCTTTGTAGCACGTTGGAGAGAGTAACGGCGCGCCTCCACAGAATGATGGCAGTCACTGGATAGCTTGGAACCCGTGACACATTCGGACCAACCCACGCTCGCCACGGCCTCTGAGCCCCACGCCTCCCAAGAATCCGCAAAAATTCCCGAGGATTTCACCGAGGCAGTCGAATCCATGCACCGTGCCCAACTGCGGCCGGAGATCAGCCTGGGAACAATCCGCCCACCTCAGCGCCCAGCCCCGTACAGCCATGCCATCGGCCTTGAGGTTGCGGGCCTGGATGAGACCGGCCCCGTACCCACCGATTCTCAGGGAGATGCCTTCGGACGTCTCATCCTGCTGTACTCCCCCTCCAGCGAAGAAACCTGGGAAAACTCCATGCGTTTGGTCGCCTACATCCAGGCTGACATGGACGACGACGTTGCCTCCGACCCGCTTTTGCCCGACGTTGCGTGGCAGTGGCTAGGTGAATCCTTGGAGGAAACCAACGCGGAATACACCGACCTTGGCGGCACGGTAACGTCCACGGCATCCGTCCGTTTCGGGGATATCGGTGGCCCACCACGCGCATACCAGATTGAAATGCGCGCCTCCTGGACGGCTGCCACCACAGATTTATCTCACCACGTTGAGGCTTTCTCAAAGGTTCTGGCTCACGTTGCTGGCCTGCCACCGGAAGGTGTAGCTGGCCTCGACCGTCGCTAGGCAAAAGGCGTCTCAAAGTAGTGGGCAACTATCCTGATGGGCATGTGCGCTCGCTACCAACTCGTCGATACGCCAGAAGCCTTTGAACGCGCAGCGAGTTCCCTCTCGGCAGGGCGCGGCCCTTTTGCTATTGATACTGAGCGCGCGTCTGCGTACCGCTACGACAACCGTGCGTTTCTGGTTCAGATCCATCGTCGTGGTGCCGGCACCTACTTATTCGCGCCGGAGGGATACCGTGCGGAACTCACGCGGGCGCTCGCTCCCGTGCTCAATGGAGCCGAGTGGATCGTGCACGCCGCACCAGAAGATCTTCCCAGCCTGGCAGATTTGGGCCTTCACCCTGGGCGGCTTTTTGATACCGCGCTCGCTGGTCGCATCGCTGGGTACAACAAGCCGAACCTCGGCGCTATGGTAAAGGAATTTTGTGGTGTTGAGCTCGAGAAAAGCCATGGCCGTGAAAATTGGTCCGCAGTTCCGCTGCCTGAAGATTGGCTTGATTACGCCGCCGATGACGTGATCTATCTTGGGGATCTCGCGGATGCACAGGCGGAGCTTTTGGAACTTCAAGGCAAGACAGACGCTGCTGAGCAAGAGTTTTCCCACATTGTTGATGAATTTGCCCACTGGTCACCGCAGATGCCTACGTGGACCATGCTCAAAGGCACATCATCCCTCCACCACGCACGTTCACGCGCGGTGGCACGGGCAGTGTGGACTGCACGCGATGAAGAAGCCTCACGCCGCGATGTCTCCCCCACGACAATCTTGCCCAACAAGGTCATCATTGCCATTGCGAAGGAGCAACCATCACGCGCATGTGAGTTGGCGCGTATCGACGGCTTTCCTCGCCGCCGCCGTGGCGCCACCCGCAAATGGTTCACCGTGGTGGAAAAAGCCTACGCATCCGATCCCGCCACCTGGCCACAGAAGCAGCGCTCCACTGGTGGCGCCCCCGGTAAATCGGCGTGGCAGCGCCACCACTCCGAGTCGTGGGAGGCGCTCCAAACCATGCGCGCAGTAGTAGCGGAAACAGCAACTGATCTGAACATCAGTCCGGAGATCCTGCTCACCCCCGCCATCCTGCGGGAAGCAGTGTGGGCCCTCACCGAAGGTGACGTGGTGAACCAGACTCACTCGGTGGCCTCACTCCTGGCAGACCTGGGTGCACGACCGTGGCAGATTGAGCACACCGCCGCGCTATTCACCATGAACCTAGGATTCAGCGCCAGAATAGACGAGGCTGAGGGTTAATCCCGGTCGGCCAAGCCTTCAATCCAGCCACGGATGGATTCCCGAGCGGAGACAGCATCTAACCCGACATCCTCCAACAACTCCTCACGGGTCGCATGCCCCGGGAATATATCCGGGAACGCCAGGTGACGCAGCGGGGTATCCACCTCAGCGGTAGACAACACCTCATTCAGAGCTGATCCCACGCCACCACGGATGACGCCATCTTCGTACACCACCACGAGGTCTGCTTCCGCGGCCATACCGACTAGCTCCGGGTTCACCGGGATAATCCACCGTGGATCCACGACGGTGATGTTGTCTCCGTCCGCATTGAGTGATTCAGCTACTTCCACAGCACGACCGGCGAATTCACCGATGGCCACGAGCAGCACGTCCACAGGCGCGTCTCCGCCCGCAGCACCAGCACGTGAACCGTCCGCCGGATCAACAAGGATGTCCATTCCCCCTGGTGTTCGGCGGACAGCTTCAATGCCCGGACCGACATCGCCTTTCGGAAAACGCACAACCGTAGGGCCGGTGTTCACCGCGATAGCTTCGCGGAATTCCTCGCGCAGCCGATCCGCATCGCGTGGTGCAGCAACCTGAATGCCGGGGACAATCGAGGTCAACGCCATGTCCCACACACCGTTGTGGCTCGCACCATCACTACCGGTGACACCGGCGCGGTCCAGCACGAGGGTCACGGGCTGGTTGATCAGTGCAACATCCATGAGCAGTTGATCAAAGGCGCGATTCAAGAACGTGGAGTACACCGCAACCACCGGGTGCAAGCCACCCAGAGCCATACCGGCAGCAGAGGTCACCGCATGCTGCTCCGCGATTCCTACATCGAAGAAACGGGAAGGGAACTTCTCCGCAAACGGGGTGAGCCCCGTCGGGCCGGCCATTGCCGCGGTCAGGGCGACAATATCCTCACGTTTTTGAGCGGCACGAAGAAGTTCTTCCGAGAACACACCGGTCCAGCCAGGGCGGACTTTCCCAAGTGCTTCGCCTGTCACCGGGTCAATCACACCGGTCGAATGCATTTGATCCGCCATGTCATTGACAGCCGGGGCAAAACCATGGCCCTTCTCTGTTGCGACGTGGAGCAGTAACGGCCCGTCATGCTGTTGGGCGTAACGGAACGCGCCGAGCAGCGCACCAACATCGTGTCCGTCAATGGGGCCCACGTATTTCAGGCCCAAGTCCTGGAACATCTGGGTAGGCATAACTTGATGTTTGATGCCGTCTTTGACCGCTTTGAAGGCACCAAACGCGCGCTCCCCAACCCAGCCCATGGATTTCAAGGTGCGCTTGCCTTGTTCCATCACTTCGTCATATCCAGGCTGGATGCGGATGGAAGCAATCTGGGATCGAATATTGTCCAAGTTGCGGGCAAAACCGCCAATGGTTTTGGAATAGGAGCGGCCATTGTCATTGACCACGATGACAACATTGCGTTCACTTTCCGCAATATTGTTGAGCGCTTCCCAGCACATGCCACCAGTCAAAGCTCCGTCGCCGACTACGGCCACCACACGGCTATCAGCCTCACCGTGCAGCACCTTCGCCTTAGACAAACCATCCGCATAGGACAGTGCTGCAGACGCGTGGGAGGATTCCGTCCAATCATGCTCTGATTCCGCCCGGCTGGTGTAGCCCGAGAGACCGTCCTTCTTACGCAGAGTGTCAAACTGGTCTGCACGCCCGGTGAGGATTTTGTGCACGTAAGACTGGTGCGATGTGTCGAAGATGATGGGATCTTTCGGCGAGTCAAACACGGCGTGCAGGGCAAGCGTTAACTCAACCACTCCAAGGTTCGGCCCAAGGTGGCCACCGGTGGCTGAGACTTTCTGGATGAGGAACTCGCGGATGTCATCAGCCAGAAGCTCGAGCTCCTCCACTGACATGTCTTTCACATCAGAGGGAAGCGATAGATCTTCAAGCCTTTTCACGTATCCTCGCTGCTCCTTCACATCGCTTGGTTACTGCTTCAGCAGTAGGCCGTAATAGCCACCGCTCGTTCTGCACAACTTTACACGTCGCCGAGTCGGCTTCGGCGGTACCCTCAGAAGATTCGGAACGCACATCTATGCACGTACCAGGCTGCACAAAACTTCAAAATGATGGGTCATCGGGAATGCATCCACGAGCGCCATGCGCTCCACCACATACCCAGAGTTTCCCCAGGCAGCGAGATCACGCGCGAAGGTTGCCGGATCGCACCCAACATGAATGACACGCTGTGGATCACGCTGCGCAATATCGTGGACAACCTCTGACCCCGCGCCTGTACGGGGAGGATCCAAAACGACAAGACCAGGATCTGCCAGGTGGCCTAGACCCGCTTCAACTTTTTGATTACGCATGTCAACATCAAGGTCCGCCAGACAGGTTTGTGCCTCACGGTTGGCCGCATCCGAGTAATCAACACTGTGGATGCTGGCTCGCCCGCCCATTGCTTTGCTTATCGACGGCACAAAGAGTCCCACTCCCCCATACAGATCCCATCCGATTGGCCGCTCATAATCGTCGGCTGCCCAGTCAGTGATATAGCGCGAGTACGCCGCTGGTGCCGCACAGTGTGCCTGCCAAAACGCGGTAGGCGGGAAGACAAATTCAAAGTCTTCTACGTGTCCTCCAGATTCCACGGGCACTACTTCTGCAACAGCTAGATCACCTTCAATAACGGTTTCTACCCACTCAACGCGTCGCCCGCGTTGAGCCTTGGCTGTTTCAACGACATGGCGCTGGCCATGAGAATCCATCACCACAACGAGTTCCACCCCTGGTGTGAACGTGCGCGCACCTGGCCCAACAACCCCATCCAGAGCGCCGGGAAGAACCTGCGTGCAGGCGACATCCGCAACGATGTCATTGCTACGAGCTTTACGCACCCCGGCACAGCCATCCGGCCCTACACCCAAGCGGGTCCGCGTGCGCCACCCAAGAGTGGGCTTAAGTGCTTCTTCCTCAAGGTCAATGGCTAAATCAAAACCATCAAGCACACCGCTGGTTTGGGCGTGGTGGGTCAACTGTCCGATGAGAACCTCACGCTTGAAGCGTTGTTGTGCTGCTAGTGCGATATGCGAGTAATCGCAGCACCCCGCTCCCACAGCAGCCGCTGGGCACGCATGATCCACGCGGTCCGCGGAAGGCTCAACGACCTCCACCACGTTGCCCCGCGCCCAGCGCTTTTTCACCCGATTCAATGTCACACTCACGGTGTCACCCGGAACAGCACCACCAATAAACACGACACGACCGTCGGGTGCATGCGCAATCGCCTCCCCACCATGCGCCATCCCATGAGGTTGCAATGTCAGTGTGACACCACTCGTGAGGTCCCCTGACGGGTCAAACATCAGTTCTCATTCTCCAGGTGCTGAGCTCGCTGAGCCCGCTGAGCTTGTTGAGCCATTGCTTGCTGCAGCTGCGCTGCCAGCGGGGCTGGGATTTCCACTGGCAAAGAATTACCCGCCAGGACCGGCGTGGTGCCACGGTAGATGAAAGAGCGGGCAATAACACTGCGTGCCAAGTCGGCCAAGTAGTCTTCCTTGCCATGTGGCGCGGCCGCCGTCATACGGTAAAGCCAACGCGGCCCTTCCACGGCAATGATGCGGATAATGCCGTTATCCCCACGACCAACGACCTCACGGCCCCACGGACCGGTTTCAAATTCAGTGGGCATGCCCTCGCTACGCATTCCCTCGGCAATCTCATTGGAGGATTCCTCCCACATGCCGCCAGAGTTCGGTGCCGCAAACGCAACCGGGGTCATCCGGCCAAATTCCGTCACCACATGCAGCATTCGCGGACCGTTCTCCCCCATCTCCACCTGCACCTGGGAGTTCTTCGGCAGTGGCAACGCAATGGACCCCAAGTTCAGCACGCCATCGGAGACATCGCTGAAATCAAAATCATTGATGTCCACGCTATCCCCATCAAAGGGGCCCGACTCCCCATTGACCACGTCATGTGGGATAGACACCGGATCTGAATCCGAATCAGCATCATCGACGAAAGCTTCAGCCTCCGTGCTCTCAGCGCTGTCAGTGGGGTCCTCGGCGACGTCGATAAGCTCCCTGACTTGTGCCTGATCCTCGCCGGATTCTTCGGCTTGCTTCTTCTTGCCAAATGGCCACAGTGCCATGATGAACCTCGCTTTGATCGTTATTAACTGGATTGAGAAATGAGTTATGGGATGGCTTAGGAAAAAGAGTTAACTCCGGTGGAGCCGTACCCGCCCGCACCGCGCTCCGTCTCATCTAAATCATCCACCTCGACGAAGTCCGGTAATTCAACGCGCTGCACAACCAGCTGGGCAATACGCATGCCACGCGTCACCTCAAAAGGAGTTTCTCGGTCCGTATTCAACAAACAGACCTTGATCTCTCCACGGTAATCAGCATCAATCGTGCCAGGGGTGTTCACAATGGTCACGCCATGCTTTGCAGCCAAACCTGAACGCGGATGCACCAAACCGACCGTGCCCAGCGGCAACGCCAGCGCAATGCCCGTACCCACGAGCTTGCGCTCACCCGGGGCAATGGTCAGATCCTCCGTTGCATGAAGATCAACCCCGGCATCACCACGATGCGCACGCTGCGGCAACGGCAAACCAGGGTCAAGCCGCTTCAAAGGAATCGGGCCGATACTACTAAGTCCGAAATTATTCGTCGTATCTGTCACGCGCCCCACACTACGTCACCCACCGCGACTTCTGCGCGAATGCACTGGGGTTTCCGCGATCAATCCATGCGCACACGGTTCAAAGTTCGAGCCCTTTAGATCTGAGACCGTGAATCTCGGTTCTGGCCACATACACCTCATCATCACTGCGATGCCTAACATAGGAGCCGTGAGCGAGAACAATGAGACATCCAACGCAACCACTGCCCAAACGCCCAACTCCGGCGCGAGCACGGTGCTTTATTCCGAACGGCAATGGGTGCCGGTGTGGTGGTGGGTATTGGCCGTTGCTTTTGCGGGGCTCATAGGAGCACAGGTAGGACACAACCGCTCCATGGTGTACTTCATCGCCACATTTCTCATCGTGGGAGCGTTGCTCGCGTGGTACCTCACCTACTTGTCCTCAACGGTGGTGAAAGTGGAACAAGACCCCGATGGAACACGGTGGCTCGTAGTCGGCGATGCGAACCTGCCTCATACGGTTGTCCCCCGCTCCCTCGCCGTACCTAAGACAGCAAAGCAAAATGCGCTTGGCCGACAACTCGATCCCGCCGCTTACTTGATCCACCATGCGTGGGTGAAAGAACTAGCTTTGTTCGTCCTCAATGATCCGGAGGACCCCACCCCATATTGGCTCATCTCCACCAAGAACCCAGAAGCTCTCCTGCGCGCCTTCGTGCCTGATCAGGCTGATGCGGCAGTAGAGCCACTAGGCAGGTAATCCCAACACCCCCTTACGGGGTTCTACTCGCAGTCGAGGCAGATCTTTGCCCCATTGTCGTCGATGTACCCCAGCCGGTTGTTCTTCTGCACAAGGAAGCACGAAGCACAGGTAAATTCATTGTCCTGCTTGGGTACAACGGAAACATTCAGCTCCTCGCCGGTGAGATCCACCGTTGGTGGATCGAATGCGTCCACGACTTCCCCGTCATCATCCATACTGCTGCCCGCGACTTCAGCCGCCTTCAGCCCCTCGAGCGAGTCCGTCTCAATCTCGTCATCGAGGCGCCGGCGGGGAGCATCATAATCAGTGGCCACGAAAGGGTCTCCTTCTGATACTTTCTGTGCCCTACATGACCGCGTGCTAGTGCACGTAATCGGTCGATGCGATGGCCTTCATTGCGTACTTTCGACGCGATAGTAAATCACGTTCGCCCAGATGTCATGTTCCCCTGCCGGAGTGTGATTCCGGCGTGTCGCAACACGGGGGTATCAGCAACATTGTGGATACGCTTCTAAGCGCTCCTTCGCTGGTGAATCCGCACGAGTTGCTGGAGATATCACACTCTAAGATACTAACGTCGATGACATGTCATATAAAGAGAGGGTGTTGAGCATGCACATCGGAATCCTCGGCGCGGGCAAACTTGGTACCGTTCTGGGCAGACTTGCCGTCGCGGCGGGGCATGATACAACGCTAGCTAGCTCAGGAAATCCGGAGACAATCGATCTTATCGTTGGCACCCTCGTTCCCGGCGCACGTACCGGTACTGTACAAGAGGTCGCTGCGATCGCCGACGTGGTCATCCTTGCGCTTCCCCTGCGCAATTTCCGCCAGCTCCCCACAGATGCATTAGCCGGAAAACTTGTAATTGATGCGATGAATTACTGGTGGGAAACGGATGGCCATGAACCCGATCTCGCGGAGGCCCATTCTTCACAGCTCGTGCAAGCCCATCTGAACAATTCGCGTGTGGTAAAGGCCTTCAATCACATGGGCTACCACGACCTCGAAGAAGGTCCTGGCACAGGCAAAGCCATCGCTGTCGCTGGTGACAATGCGGAAGACGTCACGCTCGTGGGCACGCTCGTCCGAGACTTCGGCTTTGAGCCACTGCTATTGGATTCCCTCAAAGCCGGTATCGCTTTACAGCCCGGCTATTCGGCCTTCGGCGCGAATGTAGACGCGCAAACACTACACTCACTTGTAGACAAGAAGGAGTTGGCATGACCACGCTAGATCCCGCAGCGATTGAGTTCGGTCTGGACACATTTGGGGACCTACCACGAGAGGCAGACGGCTCCCTGTTCACTTACTCCAAAGCAATCCGCGCGACGCTGGAGGAGGCTGTGCTCGCGGACTCCATCGGTGTAGATGCATTCACCGTTGGCGAGCACCACCGGCCGGATTACGCCATCTCTTCCCCACCCACAATGTTGGCCGGTATTGCCACCGCTACGAATCGCATGAAGCTGGCCTCGGGCGTGACAGTGCTGTCCTCCGACGATCCGGTCCGCGTGTTTGAGCAGTTTGCCACCTTGGACGCATTGTCCAATGGCCGTGCAGAGGTCATTCTTGGACGTGGCTCCTTCACAGAGTCTTTCCCCTTGTTCGGCTACAAGCTGGAGGATTACAACCGCCTGTTTGAGGAGAAGCTCAATCTGTGGGCCGAGATTGTGAAAGAGGAGCCGGTGACCTGGTCCGGCCAGACACGCCCCGCACTAGAGAACGCAGACCTGTATCCGAAGACGGATCGTGGCCTGACTACATGGGTTGGTGTGGGAGGTTCGCCGAAGTCCGTGGTGCGTACAGCGCGCTACGGTTTCCGTCTCATGTTGGCGATCATCGGCGGGGCACCCGTGCGCTTCAAGCCGTACGTTGACCTGTACAAACAGGCGACGGAGCAGTTGGGTACCACTACATATCCCGTAGGCGTGCACTCCCCTGGTTTCGTTGCCGACAGCGACGAGGAAGCCAAGAAGATCATCTTTAAGGAATACGCCGCGGCACAAAACCGCATCGGCGTCACCCGCGGATGGGCACCGCTGACCCGCGACAGATTCGAAGCTGAAATCAATGATGGTGCGCTCACCGTAGGATCACCTGAGACTGTGGCAAAGAAGATCGCCAACACGGTTCAAACCCTCGATCTCGGACGCTATGACATGGTGTACTCCACCGTCGGAAACATCCCCCATGCTGCCCGGATGCGGTCCGTGGAGCTGTACGGCACAAAGGTCATCCCGCTCGTACGGGAAATCCTGGCCGCCAACTAATGCTTTAACGTAACGAGTCGAACGCACCTGCAGCAACTAACACTTCACGAAATTCCTCCCACACGCCCGGCGCGGCCGCGGCAGTTAATTCGCCATCTTTGCCGGAGGTACTGAGCCCAGGGTGATGCACGCGCGCACCAGCCTCAGCGGCGATCAGCGCCCCAGCAGCATAGTCCCACGGGTGGATTCCGTGCTCGTAGTAGGCGTTGACGGTACCTTCCGCCAGCGCGCACAGATCAAGTGCGGCCGACCCCATCCGGCGAATGTCACGTACCTGCGGGAGGAGATTGGTGATGATCTGGGCTTGCTGCGCACGCCATTCGGGAATATAGGAAAAACCTGTGGCAACTAGCGCATGAGCCACCGTGCCTTTCTCCTGTGGTGAGCAAGTGAGTTGGTGCCACCCTTCATCATCTTCTACATATGCACCTTCCCCCGCGCGGGCAATGTATGTGCGGCCGGTAGCCACGTTGATCACCACAGCAGCAATAAGCTTCTCCCCAGCTGCTGCGGCAATGGATATCGCGTATTGCGGTATGCCGTAAAGGAAATTCACAGTGCCATCGATAGGGTCCACAATCCACCGGACCCCTGACTCGGACTCTAGCGATGTGCCTTCCTCCCCGACGATGCCATCAGTGGGCCGTAATTCTTTGAGCGTACGGGTGATGTGCTCCTCTGATTCTTTGTCCACCACGGTCACCGGATCCACATCGGAGGATTTTGTTTCAGCCGTGCCTACCAGCGCGCCCGATGCGATGAGCTCCGCGCGACGAGTACGCACGAGTTCTGCAGCGCCTAGGGCAGCTTCCAGAGCTACGGCTAATAGCTCGCTTGTGTCGTTTTGCTCGTGCGCTTCAAGGTTGTCTATGTGATCGTCTGTGCCAGTCATCGTGCTCAACTCTAGGCGACATTGATAGGTAAACTCGGGAGGTATGAATAACGGGAATCTCCCCGCAGGTGGGAACTATTGTTGCGGCATTGATATTGGTGGCTCTGGTGTCAAGGGGGCTGTGGTCAACATGGACACCGGTGAGTTTGTTACTGAGCGCATCAAAATCGAGACTCCGCAGCCAGCCACCCCTGTGGCGGTTGCAAGGACGGTCGCAGAGATCGTCGACAAGCTGAACTGGGATGGTCCAGTGGGAATCTGCATGCCGACAGTAGTGAAAGACCAGGTTGCACGAATCGCTGCAAATATTGATTCCACGTGGATTGGCACCAACGTCCACGATCTGTTCACGGAGCACTTACCTGGCCGAAGCATCGCCGTGCTTAATGACGCGGACGCGGCTGGCCTCGCTGAAGTTGCTTTCGGCGATGAGGTCGTCCGGACTGGCACCGTCCTATTCCTCACCTTCGGTACTGGCATTGGCTCCGCTTTCATCACAGACGGCACCCTGTTCCCCAACACCGAGCTTGGTCACATGATCGTAGGAAAGAAAGAAGCTGAACACCAGGCATCTTCCGCTGTGCGTGACCGCGAGGATCTCAGCTACAAGCAGTGGGCAACGCGCGTGGATAAGGTACTCAAAGAGTACGAGCGCCTGTTCAACCCCAGCGCGTTTGTTGTTGGTGGTGGCATTTCACGCAAATCCGACAAGTGGGTTCCTTTCCTCACCGTTGACACACCCGTGGTCCCCGCCCAGCTCCGCAACCGTGCAGGTATTGTCGGTGCAGCAATGGCAGTGGCCAAGCACGTCACGCCGTAACGCATCAATCCCCCTGAAAGAAAAACCCCACAACGGTGGCGAAGCTCAGCCGTGCGTGCATATGCTGTACGGTTGTCCTTTGATCTCTGGTCCTCTTGCCTATCTCAATGGGATGGCAAAATAGACTTCAACAGGTGAGGTTGTTGGATCCACCCCACGGGGCTCAACCCCGCCAACGCAAATGCGCGTACCGTGGGGGCGGACAACTTCCGACAGTAGTGATGAGTGCACGAAAGGTCGTACGTGGCAGCTAGCACCCCTTCCAGCAAGAAGAGTCCTGAAACCGTCGGCGCATCCGGCGCAACCCAGGCACCCGGTGACACCGGGACGGCTTCTCCTGCGCGCGCAACCGCCAAGAAAACTGCAAAAAAGGCGGTGAAGAAGACCGCACGAAAAACCGCGGCGAAGAAGACCGTGACGAAGACCGCCCGTAAGACCACGGCGAAGAAGACCACCAAGGCGGTCGCTTCGACCACCGCGACTGAAAAAGCAGATGTGGCTACCGGTGAGGGCAAGGCCTCGAGCACACCTGCAAAAAAGACGGCTAAGAAAACTGTCAAGAAGGCCGTTAAAAAGACAGCTAAGAAGGCTTCAAAGAAGACCGCGGCAAAAAAGACGGTGCGTAAAACGGCTGCAAAGAAAACGGTGAAGAAGACTGCCACGGCACGGGCCCCCAAGGCAGACGAGCTGGAGGATGAGCTCGATGTCGATGAGGCAGATGACGCGGACGATGTGGATGATGCCCTGATCGATGACGACATGGACGGCGACGAGCTGGATGATGATTATGATCCGGAGATTGCCGGCGATGAGGACCTCGACGATGAGGACGAAGATGACGTCGCCGACGATGAGGACGAAGAAGAGGATGAGTCCGAATTCGTGCCGGAGCTCGGTCAGGAAAGCGCCGCTGGTGAGTCCGCACCGGCTGGTGCTGAGGATGATGAAGATGATGGCAGCCCAGCTCCGTCTGTGTGGGACATTGAAGAGTCCGCTGCTCTGCGCCAGGCCCGCAAGGATGCGCAGCTCACTGCTTCTGCGGACTCGGTCCGCGCATACCTGAAGCAGATCGGTAAAGTTGCGCTGCTCGACGCTGAGCAGGAAGTTTCGCTGGCCAAGCGGATCGAGGCGGGCCTGTATGCCCAGTACCGCCTCGATGAGATGCAGCGTGCAGCCGAAGCAGGCGATAAGGATGCCAAACTCACCCCTGCTGTGAAGCGTGATCTTCGCGCAGTAGCACGTGATGGCCGCAAGGCGAAGAACCACCTGCTGGAGGCAAACCTGCGTCTCGTGGTGTCCTTGGCTAAGCGTTACACAGGACGCGGAATGGCTTTCCTTGATCTGATTCAGGAAGGCAACCTTGGCCTCATCCGCGCGGTGGAAAAATTCGACTACTCCAAGGGCTACAAGTTCTCCACGTACGCCACGTGGTGGATCCGCCAGGCGATTACCCGCGCGATGGCAGACCAGGCACGCACCATTCGTATTCCGGTGCACATGGTCGAGGTCATCAACAAGCTCGGCCGCATCCAGCGTGAGCTGCTGCAGGATCTCGGCCGTGAGCCGACGCCGCAAGAGCTGGCGAAGGAAATGGACATCACCGAGGAAAAGGTCCTCGAAATCCAGCAGTACGCCCGTGAGCCCATCTCCCTGGACCAGACCATTGGTGATGAGGGTGACAGCCAACTCGGAGACTTCATTGAGGATTCTGAGGCCGTTGTGGCCGTCGACGCTGTGTCCTTCACCTTGCTGCAGGACCAGCTCCAAGACGTGCTACACACGCTGTCCGAGCGTGAAGCTGGTGTTGTGCGTCTGCGCTTCGGCCTGACCGATGGTATGCCGCGCACGCTCGATGAGATCGGCCAGGTTTATGGCGTAACGCGTGAGCGTATTCGCCAAATCGAGTCGAAGACGATGTCCAAGCTGCGCCACCCGTCACGTTCGCAAGTGCTGCGCGATTACCTGGACTAGATCCGCCTTCCTTACTCCCCCCGGCTCCCTGGTGCTCGTTCACAACGGCTCCGAGGAGTTACCAATCTCGCAGGTACGCAATGCGCTCGCGCAGTTGGTCCGCGGAGCACAGTGCGGTGGGCGGACCACCACATGCTTTGCGCACTTCAGTGTGGATCGCACCGTGCGGTCGTCCTGTGCGTGATGCAACGATGGATACGCGCGTGTTGAGCTCTTGCCTCAATGCCGGGATGTCCTCCGACGCAACGCCACTTGAAGGCCTTTCGCTTATCGACGTTCCCGCGTGCCCCAGCCGCGCCTTCTCCGCAGCCTCCTGCGCCGCCTTTTGTTGTGCTTTCTGTTCTGCCTCACGGGCATCAAGCTGATCGGCTTGGCGCTTGCGCAGCAGAGTTTTCACTTGCTCTGCATCCAATAGACCGGGCAGGCCAAGAAAGTCTTGTTCTTCCTGTGTTCCGGCGAGAGTGGGCGTACCGTAGGTGGACCCATCAAAGATCAGGGAATCCAACTCAGCAGAAGCACCAATGGATTGGTAGCTTGGCTCCTCATCAGGCTCTGTCTGCTGGCGGTTAGCCTGCTCCAGCAGTTCATCGGACCAGCCCTGCTCACGGTGAGGTTTGCCCAAGACGTGGTCGCGGGAGACCTCCATTTCCTCGGCCAAGCGCAGCAGCACTGGGACAGAGGGAAGGAAGATCGAAGCGGACTCGCCGGGCATGCGGGAACGGACAAAACGGCCAATCGCCTGGGCAAAGAACAGCGGTGTGGAGGCAGAAGTGGCATACACCCCCACGGCGAGGCGGGGGACATCCACGCCTTCAGAAACCATGCGCACCGCCACCATCCACTCGTCCTGGGAGGCAGAGAACTCGTCGATGCGTTTGGAGGACCCGGGTTCGTCGGAAAGCACCACGGTGACGGGCGTAGAGCTGATCTTTTGCAAGATCTTCGCGTACGCACGCGCGGTAGTCGTGTCGGTGGCGATCACGAGCCCACCTGCATCCGGCATATTCGCGCGAATCTTCAGCAAGCGCGTATGCGCTGCTTGCAGCACAGCAGCGATCCAATCACCCTTCGGGTCAAGGGCTGTCTTCCACGCGCGTGCGGTCTGCGCCGCATCAAGAGGCTCCCCCAGTCGGGCTGAATATTCTTCGCCCGCAGAATCCCGCCACTGCGCCTCACCGCTATACGCCAGAAAGACCACGGGACGCACAACACCGTCTTTGAGGGCTTCCGCGTAGCCGTAGGTGTAATCAGCTTGGGAGACTAGGTGGCCTTCCCCATCCTCGTCATACCGCACAAAGGGGATCGCCGAATCATCAGAACGGAAAGGCGTACCCGTCAACGCAAGACGATGCTCCACATCGTTATACGCCTCGCGCACACCGTCGCCCCAACTCTTGGCATCGCCAGCATGGTGGATCTCATCCAAAATCACCAGCGTACGGCGAGCACTTGCTACTGCGTGGTGCTTAAACGGGTGCATGCCCACCTGGGCGTAGGTGACCACAACACCGTCATAGGCAGGGTTCACCGCAGACGAGTTAGTAAACGCCGGATCAAGCGACAATCCGAACCGGGCTGCCGCTTGCGACCACTGCACCTTGAGGTGTTCTGTGGGCACCACCACGATGATGCGCTCCACGGTTTTATCCGTGTGCAGCATGCTGGCAAGCGTGAGTGCAAACGTGGTTTTTCCGGCACCGGGCGTAGCCACGGCAAGGAAGTCCTTGGGTTTGTGCGCGAAGAATTGATCAAGGGCCTCCTGCTGCCAGAGACGAAGAGTCGGCCCCGCGACGGCGTGGGTCACTTCTTGCGCAGCCCCTTGAAAATCCGCTCACAGTCCGGGCAGACGGGTGAACCTGGCTTCGCCTGCTTACGCACGGGGAACGTCTCCCCACACAGGGCGACAACCATGGCGCCGGAGACAGCGGAGTTAACGATCTGGTCTTTCTTTACGTAGTGGAAAAACTTCGGAGTGTCGTTATCTTGCGAGGTATCTTCGCGGACATCGGGCCGTTCGATCGTTTTCGTACTTGTCTGACTCACAGACACCATCATGCCCCATCCCCGCGGCAAGTCGCATAAGCCGTGGGCACCGGTCTACCCTTGGTGCCTATGAGCACTGCCCGCGGCGACAATGACGACGACATCGTCGTCGATGCTGCCATAACGGATTCCAGTCAGACACAGCCATCGGCAACATCGAGGCCACACAGGACGCTTCTCCACCGTCGCGCGCAATTGATCACCAGTGCCCGCCGCTCCCCTTCGGAGAATCGTCGCTCGCGCGAAACCAAGTATTTGATTTTGCAGGGCTTGCGTATCCCCTTCGTGTTGCTGTCCATCGCTTCTGTGTTGTGGTGGCACAACTGGTGGCTCGCGCTCGTCTTCTTCTGCATTTCCATCCCCTTGCCATGGATCTCAGTGGTCATCGCCAACGACAGCAATGAGGTGCGGGACAAGCGGACACAGAATGTGTATAAGCCAGCTGCCGCGCGCCACCAGATGCTTGTTGCACACCAGCAGGCACAGCTCTCCTCCGGACGCACAGACAGTGGCGAGCAAGATGAGAATCCAGGCACAATCGATCACATCTAGGCATCGGTAGAAAGGCGACATCGTGTCCGCAGCTTTTTCCGCAGACATTGCGCGTGGATTGACCTGGGAGTTGCATGAGGCAGGCCTCACAGCTGATTCCATCGCAGCACACTTGGGCCCAGACGCCACGGATGCGCTCTACCGGGGTGAACCCGGCGCGGTGTTGGCTGCGTGTGATGGTTCACGTCTGTCAGATCTGATTCGCTTTTTTCTTTTGCGCCGGCCCTTCACGCCAGCGAAACTTGCAGATGTACTGTCACCACGTCTTGCGTTAGCGCTTATCGACGGCGGGTGGGCCACCATAACCACCTCCGGCGACGTGGTTATTGCCGTTGATGTGCGCCCGCACGTGATCGCTGGCGAAGACAGGTTTGTGTTCTCTGATTGTGATGCTTCGGTGACACAACATGTTCCAGGACCAGACCATGTTCTTGGTGTGGGTGCTGCGAGTTTGTCCCTGCTGTCCGCTACCCCACTGACTCCTGTGGATTCCGTCTTGGATCTTGGCACCGGTTCCGGTGTTCAGGCTTTGGCGCAGTCTGGATGCGCGCAACGTGTGGTGGCTACGGATGTGCATCCACGCGCGCTGGATTTCGCGCGAGCCACTATGGCCGGTGCCGGTGTGAACAACGTGGATATCCGCGAAGGCACTTGGTTTGAGCCTGTGATCGGGGAGAAATTCGACCGTATTGTGGCCAATCCCCCATTTGTGGTGGGCCTTCCGGAAGTGGGCCACGTGTACCGAGATTCGGGCTTGAACCTGGACGGCGCCAGCGAGCTGGTGGTGAAGAAAGTGCCGGAGCATCTTTCACCCAATGGCACGGCGTTCATTCTGGGCGCATGGATTCATGCTGATGATGAGCCGTGGGACCGCCGCGTGGCCTCCTGGTTCCCACAAACGGGCGTGTCCGCCTGGATGTGCCAACGTGACGTTGTTGATCCAGCTTTGTATGTGTCCACCTGGCTCAAAGATGAATCAGTTGATCCGCGCTCCGAGGATGGGATCGAACGCACCCGTGCATGGCTGCAGCACTTCCGTGATGCCAGTGTACGGGCGGTGGGCTTCGGCTGGATCTTCATTAGGAATATTGGAGATGCCCCGAGCGAACTTACCTTTGAAACGTTGGATCAGCCCTTCACCGATCCTCTTGGCCCTGAAGTAGAGGAATACTTCACACGGATAGAGTGGCTGCGGGGATCTTCCCAAGAAGACATTCTGCAGGCGCGTTATGCGGTGCGTCCTGGCGTCGCACTGGAAGACGTAAGTGTGGCGGATGTGCACACAGGTATGGGCTTTGAGCAGAAGGTGAAGCGCCTGACCCGCACGGATGGCCCACGTTTCACCCACGACATCGATGATGCTGTGGCGTCCATTGTCTCTGGGCTGAACCCTGATGGCTTACCGCTGAGTGAAATAGTGGGACTGTGGGCGGCAGCGCAGGGGCTGGATGATGCACAAGAAGAAGCACTGGCTGTTGAGGCCACCGGAATCATCGTCGATTTAATCCGACATGGTTTCGTCCTACCCACTGACCTGATTAGCCGCCACAGCGCTTAGAAGGAGAAAACCTGTATGAAGGCCGTTCTTACTCGCGTTACCCAAGCCTCTGTCACCGTGGATGGGGAGATCGTTGGCGCTATCGACTGCCCGGGGACCGGCGGTGTCCTTGCTTTAGTAGGCGTCGGCCGCGATGACAGCGAAGATGCGTGGGAGGTGATGGCCCGCAAGATCGCCGAGCTTCGCATTCTAGAAGGCGAAGTCTCCGTAGAAGATGCTGGCGCGCCAGTGCTCCTGGTGAGCCAGTTCACGCTCATGGGCCAGACTAAGAAAGGGCGCCGTCCTTCCTGGTCTGAAGCAGCCCCGGGCGCTGACGCGGAACCCATCATTGGCAAAATCGCCCAAGCGTTGACCGAGCGTGGCATTCATGTCGAACAGGGACGCTTCGGCGCGATGATGGATGTCGCTTCTGTAAATTCAGGTCCTTTCACCGTTCTTGTTGAATGTTGAGCGTTAACTGCTAAAGTCCAACAGGTAGGTTTTAAACACGTTTGCTCCTACATCGGGCCCACATTGAACCCTCGTTGAAGCCAATGTGAGCAGCAAAAACAGAAGTTTTTACCATTAGGGAACAAAGCTGTGCGGTCCGGCGTTAATAGGTTAGATTCGCGAGACTTAAAGGAGCCCGATCACCATGACCCAACCCGATGTGGATCGTGTCGATGACAACGAGGAAAAGGTTGATCGCGGGAGCCGACGTAACCAGACCAATGACAACCCGTCAGCGGACCTCGTCCGCGTTTATCTCAACGGCATTGGTAAGACTGCGCTGCTCAACGCCGAGGAGGAAGTGGAGCTCGCGCAACAAATTGAGGTCGGCCTGTACGCCCAGCATCTCCTCGATGATCCTGAGGTGAAGCTCACCCGCGCGAAGACCCGCGATCTGAAAATTTTGGCAAAGCAAGGCCGCAAGGCCCGCTCCCATTTGTTGGAAGCGAACCTCCGCCTGGTCGTCTCCTTGGCTAAGCGCTACACCGGCCGTGGCATGCCTCTGCTGGACCTCATCCAAGAGGGCAACCTTGGCCTCATCCGCGCGATGGAGAAGTTCGACTATGCGAAGGGCTTCAAGTTCTCTACCTACGCAACGTGGTGGATCCGCCAAGCTATCACCCGTGGGATGGCAGATCAGTCCCGCACTATTCGCCTCCCAGTCCACTTGGTGGAACAGGTGAATAAGCTCTCCCGCATTCGCCGTGAGATGTACCAGTCCCTCGGCCGTGAGCCAACGAATGAGGAGCTGTCGGAGGAATCCGGCATTGAGGAAACCAAGATCGAGATGCTTTTGCGCCAGTCGCGCGATCCGGTGAGTCTGGACATGCCGGTGGGAGCAGACGAAGAAGCACCGTTGGGTGATTTCATTGAAGACGCGGAAGCGGCGGACGCTGAGGACGCTGTGGTCTCTGTTCTGCGGCACGATGACATCAATGACATCATCAACGGCCTCGAGCAACGCGAGCAAGATGTAATTCGTTTGCGCTATGGCCTCGATGACGGCGTACCACGCACTCTCGACCAGATTGGCCGCAAGTTCGGGCTGTCGCGCGAACGGGTGCGTCAAATTGAGCGCGAAGTAATGAGCAAGCTACGTGCTGGTGAACGCGCGGATCGTCTGCGCGATTACGCTTTCTAAAACACAAGCTCTTATGCGTCACCCGGCTTCCACTCTCTATGGTGGAGGAGCCGGGTGTTTACCTGTCATACGCCCGGGGTCATGTTTGTCGGCTACCATTGGCCGGAGTTTGTCGTGCGATGAGTCCAAAAGGATATCTACTGTGAGAGATCTGGTTGACACCACCGAGATGTACCTGCGTACGGTCTACGAGCTGGAGGAAGAAGGCATCGTTCCGCTGCGAGCGCGTATTGCCGAGCGCCTGGACCAGTCGGGCCCCACGGTGTCTCAGACGGTGGCGCGCATGGAGCGTGATGGTCTCATCATCGTGGAACATGACCGTTCTCTGTCCCTCACTCCGCGTGGCCGCGAGCTTGCCACCTCTGTGATGCGTAAGCACCGCTTGGCCGAGCGCCTGCTCACGGACGTGCTGAGCTTGGATCTGAGCAAAGTTCACGCTGAAGCATGTCGCTGGGAGCATGTGATGAGTGAAGAGGTAGAGCGCAAGCTGATTGACGTGCTGGAGGACCCCACCCGCTCCCCCTTTGGCAACCCAATCCCAGCTTTGGATGAATTGGGATACGAGGCAGCCAAGGAACTCGATCTGGGGGTGCGCGTGAATGAATTGGATCTCAGCGAACCGGTGAAGGCTGAAGTCGTGCAGATCAATGAAATTTTGCAGCTTGATTCAGAGCAGTACTCCTCCATCTGTCGTTTTGGTATTACCCGTGGAACCAAGGTGACACTGACAGGCAAGCCACATGGTGCTGTGACAGTCACAACTGAAACTGGCTCCGAAATTGAGCTAACACCGGACATCGTGCACGCACTGCGTGTGAAGAAACTGGAGGGCTAAATCATGGCGCAGCTCGTTGTCACTGGTGGTGCCGGCTATGTGGGAAGCGTATGTACCAAGGTGCTTGTGGATGCCGGCCACGATGTCACGGTTGTAGACAATTTCTCCACAGGTAACCGCGATGCAGTTGTACCCGGTGTGAACCTGGTGGAGGGCGACATTAACGATGTGATCGATGAAGTTCTCGCTGCCGGCAATGTTGATGGTGTACTCCATTTCGCGGCACGGTCACTCGTTGGTGAATCCGTGGAGAAGCCGGATGAATACTGGCGTGACAATTTTGAAACGTCGCTGAAGCTGCTCAATTCAATGCGCGAGCACGGTGTTAATTCTTTGGTGTTCTCCTCCACTGCCGCCACATACGGTGAGCCGGAGCGTGTGCCCATCACGGAAGATATGCCCACCGCCCCTACGAATCCTTATGGTGCGACAAAGCTGGCCATTGACTACGCCATTACCTCCTACGCCACTGCCTACGGTTTGGGGGCAACCAGCTTGCGTTACTTCAATGTTGCCGGCGCTTATGGCGGGTACGGCGAGAACCATGCCACGGAAACACACCTCATCCCGCTGGTTCTGCAGGTCGCACAGGGTAAACGCGAGAAGATCCTCATTTACGGTGATGATTGGCCCACTGCGGATGGCACGTGCGTGCGTGATTACATCCATATCCGGGACCTCGCCGATGCGCACATGCTCGCGCTGAAGACGAATTCCCCCGGCAGCCACAGAATCTTCAACCTTGGCTCAGGCGATGGCTACTCAGTGAAGGAAGTCATTGAGGCGTGCCGTCGCGTCACGGGACACCCCATTCCCGCTGAGGTTGCACCGCGTCGCGCCGGTGACCCGGCCACTCTCATCGCTTCTTCCGCACGCGCGAAAGAAAAGCTTGGATGGTCCCCCACGCGCACGGACCTGGACACTATCGTGGCCGATGCGTGGGAGTACACCCAAGCTCGTGGCTAGGCCGCCTGCTCCCCTCCTGTCTCGCGCGCAAGCAACGCAGCACAAGCGGTTTCGCACCCCTCCAGAATGGTGGTGACTAACTGTTGCTGTTGTCCAGTCGCCATGACTTGCAAGCAGATTGCTGACATTGAGTGCTGTGGCATTTCTTCTTGTGCGCACGCCAGTGCCGTTGATGCCCACGAGGACAAACCTCGACTGATGGCCACGAGTGCCCACAAGCTCAATGCATTAGCGCGGATAACGCCACAGAAATTCCGGGCAACGGTTATCAGAGCTGTTGCTGCTGTTTCAGGGTGATCGATTGCTTGTCCGATGAGACAGTCCCGCAATGGCGCCCGAATGAGGGATGCGACGAGTGCGCGAAGTTCATCTTCATCGTTAAAGAGCTGTTCAAGCGTGGGGTGCGCATCATCGCCAACGAGTGGCAGTGGTTTCACGTTCCGCAAAGCCCGACCTGCTGCCCGCACGACGTCCGCAGCGCCAGGTTCACAACGATCCAGCTTGCGGCAGAGCTCATCACTTTCTTTCCGGGCGGCAGCTGCCAAGGCCTGCGTCTTCTTCACTACTTTCTTACTCGTGCAGCATTCCTGCACGCAGTCAAAGAAGGCAAAGGTGTCTTCGCGTGACAGCGCTGGCAACGTGCCGTTGTCGCGCATGGCCTGCATCGCCGGAGAGGCAATGACTGAGCCAATGATGCCACGCTCCCATTCACTGCATTCAGGGGCGACCTCCGGCCCGAAGATCATCCGGTATGGGGTGCCTTGGGCGATTTCGCTGACGTGCCAGCAGACGTCGATAAGCGGGTGCCCTCCCCCGCATTGAATGCTTTCGAGTTCGTCTATAGCGGCGAGCGCACTGTCAGAATCCGGGACGCGGGTAATGATGATCCCGAGGTACGTCACGCATGCACCATTAAGCTGCGTAGCTATCGTCTCGCGGATGTGGCAGGCGTGAACGATGTCAGCGCGCAGGACCGGGCCCAAAATGAGGGCATCCGGATTCTCATCATCATGCACCAGGCCAATGACAATGACGGATTCCTGCGGGTAGAAACCCAACGTTCCCGGAATCGTGGCAATAATATTGGAAGGACTGTTGACCACGGGTATGTCAGACAGCCATGGGTCGAAGAATGGATCGGATGAATTGTGTTCCCTCTGCGGGTTGTGTGAATGTGTCATAACTACTTTGACTGCTTCACGCCAAAAATCGGTTCCATCCATTTCCAAAGTGCCCGTTTTTTGTTTTCTAAGCCTGTGAATTCTCAGGAAAATTCCACAGGCGTACCGCACAACCCACGCTTTTCCGCACCAACCCGTGGGATGTCGCACACCATGTCGCCGGCGGTCCGTATGGTGGGAATGAAATTGTGAGCAGACATCGTTGTAGAAGATGTATGCGTTCACTCGTAGAACGTGAGAAGGAGGATGTTTTCAATGGCGTCAGATGACAAGCGTCACATGTATGAGCTGGAGTATCCGGCTCCCGCCGTCGACGGCGGCGCGTCCTCCGGCCCCACCTTGATCATCGCAATGCAGGGCTATGCGGATGCGGGTCATGCTGTGGAAGGGGCCGCCGGGCACCTTAAGGCCGCACTAGATTCGCGCACGGTAGCCACTTTCAACAATGATGAGTTGATTGATTACCGCTCGCGCCGCCCGATGGTGACTATGAGTGAGCACGAGATCACGGACATGGAATCCATCGAGTTGGACATGCGTGTCCTGCGCGATTCCAAGGGAACTTCCTTCCTGCTTCTCTCCGGCCCGGAGCCGGATCTGCGCTGGGAGGCATTTTCTAAGTCTGTGGCTGATCTGGTGGATCACTTCAATGTGGATAAAACCATCTGCCTGTATGCGGCCCCGATGGGTGCACCACACACGCGCCCCTTGGTGGTGTCTGCCCATGGGAACGACCGCGAGTTGGTGGGCACGATGTTCACCTATGACGGCATGGTCTCAATGCCGGGTGCTGCCTCGGTGATGATTGAGCGGGAGCTTCATGCTCGTGGGCGTCGCGTGGCCGGGTACACCGCGCATGTTCCGCACTATGTGTCCGCATCGCCGTACCCGCAGGCGGTATTCCAGCTGCTGCAGTCCGTCTCCGACACCTCGCAGTTGCAATTTCCGCTGCGTGCGATTGAGCAGGATATTGAGCGCGTGCAGCTTCAGCTTACGCAGCAGACCAATGATTCTGAGGAGGTTTCTCAGGTCGTGCATCAGCTTGAGCAGCACTATGACCGTGAGATGGAGTCGTACCGGAAGAAAAATCCCCAGAAGATGATGCCGGGCGAGGCTCAGGTGCCTAGTGGGGATGAGATTGGGGAGGCATTTGAGAACTTCCTCGCCGCGATCGATGACCGGGACCGCTCGCGCGGTTTGGGCCCAGCCTCAGACGATCAGATGTGGGAGCACGATCCGCAGGTGGATCTTGGCTTCTATGAGGATGGTTCGGATTCCACGCCTGACAGCGATGACGCGTCGTCGGATGACGGCGAGTAGGCCAGGTCATGGAATCAACTGGTGCAGCCGGCGACCAGCAAACACTCGGTGACACACTGAGTGATCTGGAGGATGTTCCCGCATCGCTTTTCGACGATGCGGTGTGGGATACCTTCATCCGCTGGACCCAATCACGCGGCATTGTCCTTTACCCCGCCCAGGAGGAAGCTTCCTTGGCTGTGCTGGCTGGTGACAATGTCATCCTGGCCACCCCGACGGGCTCCGGTAAATCCATGGTGGCTCATGCTGCTCACTTCATTGCCATGGCGCGTGGCCAGCGCACCTTTTACACCGCACCCATCAAAGCGTTGGTGAGTGAGAAATTCTTCGCCCTGTGTGAGATTTTCGGCCCGGAGAACGTGGGCATGATGACGGGTGACGCCACCGTCAACGGCCACGCACCCATCATCGCCGCAACAGCAGAGATTGTGGCCAATATCGCGCTGCGCGAGGGCAAGAACTCCGACATCCGCCAGGTGGTCATGGATGAATTCCACTACTACTCCGACCCGGAGCGTGGGTGGGCATGGCAGGTGCCACTGTTGGAGCTGCCCCAGGCACAATTCCTGCTCATGTCCGCCACCCTCGGCGATACAGCGTGGCTGGAGGAGGATCTCACCCGCCGGACAGGCCGGGAAACCACCTTCGTTGGTGGCTCTGAGCGCCCCGTACCGTTGGATTTCCACTACGTGTTTACACCGGTACACGAAACGATCGAGGAACTGCTCAAGGACGGCAAGGCCCCCATCTACGTCGTGCATTTCTCCCAACGTGAAGCAACGGAACGGGCGCAGGCGTTGACATCAATCCCGATGGTCTCCCCCGAGGAGAAAGAAGCCATCCGGGAAGCACTGGGAGATTTCCGCTTCACCACCACGTTTGGCAAGACCCTGTCGAAGTTGCTGCGGCGCGGCATTGGTATCCACCATGCGGGCATGCTGCCGAAGTACCGTCGCTTGGTTGAACGTCTTGCGCAGGCCGGACTCCTTAAAGTCATTTGTGGAACAGACACCCTTGGAGTGGGAATCAATGTTCCGATTCGCACGGTGTTGATGACGGGCCTGGCTAAGTATGACGGCACCCGCCAGCGCATTGTGAAATCCCGTGAGTTTCACCAGATTGCCGGCCGTGCCGGCCGTGCGGGCTTTGACACCGAGGGTACTGTCATCGTGGAGGCTCCGGAGCACGAGATTGAGAATGTCAAGCTGCGCCGCAAGGCTGGGGATGATCCGAAGAAGCTGAAGAAGATTCGCAAGAAATCTGCCCGTGATGGGGAGATTTCCTGGTCGGAGAACACCTTCCAGCGCCTTACTCAGGCTGAGCCGGAAGAACTGACTAGCCAGTTCCAGGTATCTAATTCGATGCTGCTCAACGTGATTGCGCGTCCAGGGGACGGCTACGAGCACATGAAGAATCTCTTGCGCGGTAACCACGACACGCGTGCGAAGCAGAACAAGGACATCCTCACCGCGTTGGATCTTTTTCGCGGTCTCATCGCTGCCGGAGTGGTGGAGCGAACCCCTGATTCGCCAGCGTTCCGCCCGTACACGCTCACCGCGGAATTGGATCGGGATTTCGCACTGAACCAGCCGTTGTCGCCTTTCGCATTGGCGTTTTTGACATTGCTGGATCCCGCGTCGGAAAGCTATGACCTGGACGTGATCTCTGCTTTTGAATCGATCCTCGATGACCCCCGCCAGTTGCTTCAAGCACAGCAATCAAAGGAACGTGGCGAGGAGATTGCAGCCCTCAAGGCCGACGGTGTGGACTACACCGAGCGCATGGCAATCGTCGAGGATGTGACGTACCCGCAGCCGCTCAAGGAGGAGTTGGAGGACGCATACGAGACGTTTGTGCAGGGCAACCCGTGGGCGAAGGAGTTCGAGCTATCCCCCAAGTCCGTTGTGCGCGACATGATCGAACACGCGATGACCTTCTCCGACGTCATTGCTACCTATGGTCTCGCACGCAGCGAAGGCGTGGTTCTGCGCTACCTCACCGATGCGTGGCGCACACTTTCCCACTCCATTCCGGACGCGTATATGACGGAGCGACTCGACGACATCATCGTGTGGCTCGGCGAGCTCATCCGCCAGGTCGATTCTTCGCTTATCGACGAATGGGCGCACATGAGCGACGAATCCACCCCGATTAGTCGCGATGATCTGGAGCGCGAACTAGCTTTTGGCGTCGAGGACCCCACGGCCCTGACAGCCAATCGTCGGGCTTTCACCATCATGGTGCGCAATTACTTCTTCCGCCTCGTGGAGCTCTTCGCTTATGAGAAGGAGAAGGAGTTGGCGGAGATGCTGGATTACATGGACCTGGCGGATCAGCCGGACTGGCCAGCACTCATGGACGACTACTTCGACGAATACGACGATGTAGAACTTGATGGCGATGCGCGTGGCCCTGAGTATTTCTCTCTCACAGAAACAGAGTCACGTGAGTGGACTGTCACGCAGATCATCAAAGATCCCCCGGGGGATAATGCGTTTCAGCTGCACGGCACCGTGGATTTGGATGCCTCCGATGCCGCGGGTGAAGTGCGGCTGAGTTCACTGGTGATGCGCCAGGTCTAGGTGGGCCACTCGAACAACATGATCGACCGATGGTGAAATTAGACTTTTATTTTTACCAAAAAACCTATGAGCCTCTCTATAGTTATAGGCATGCCCGATAAAGCTTTCCTGCCTACGCTGGCCCAATTACGCATGTTTGTCACACTGGCAGAGAACCGTCACTTCGGCACGGCAGCAGAGAAACTTTCCATTACCCAGCCCTCCCTTTCTCAGGGCTTATCTACATTGGAGAAAGGGCTAGGCCTCCAGCTCATTGAGCGTTCTACCCGGAAAGTCATTGTCACCTCCATTGGTCAGAAACTTGTCCCCTATGCCCAGGCTGTGCTCGAAGCCGTAGATGTTCTCGAGGCACAGATTTACGGGGGGCGCGAGTTCTTAACTGGACAGCTCTCCATCGGGGTCATCCCCACAATCGCCCCGTATCTCCTGCCTGCGTTCCTACCCATCGTCCGGGAGAAGTTCCCCAAACTTGAACCCACGATCATTGAGGAAACAACCCCTGTCCTGATGGACTCCTTGCGCGATGGGAAGATCGACCTCGCCCTCATCGCCTTTCCGTCAAAAGAACAAGGCTTCACCGAAATTTCGCTTTACACAGAGCGCTTTATCGTCGCGTTGCCCCCAGGCCACCCCTTCGAAGGACGCGAGGATTTGACGTTGCAGAGCCTCGATGATGTGAGCCTTTTATTGCTTAATAACGGCCACTGTATGCACGAACATGTCATGGACCTCTGTCGCCTTGCCCAAGTGGACGCTGGATACGGCAGGGATTCCGTCAGCCGTGCGGCTTCCCTCACCACCATCATCCAACTCATCGCAGCAGGTCAAGGTTGTACGTTGTTGCCGGCCTCCGCAGTCATTGCGGAATGCACGCGCCCAGGTATTTCCTTCGCACAGTTCGATCCTTCTGTCCCCGCTGGGAGGCACATTGGGCTCGTGTTCAGAAAATCCTCCGCTCGTGCGGAGGAATTCGCTGCTCTTGGTGAGGCAATTAAGGAATCTTATGAAAAGACAATTGCTGCGGCCGAGCCACTGGGCCTGCGAATCGAGTAAATACACCACTGCCGGTAGACTTCCGCGGTGAATATGACGAACACACAACCCCCTCAAGACCTCACCCGCGGTGATCTCTATTCCCGGATCGATGAGCTCCCTCTTACCGCTGTTCGCCGGTTTCAGCGTCGGTTGAAGAAGGCGCGTTCGGCGGGGGCTTTGGCGTCGATAAGCAAAGACATGGACGCTGAGGCGCTCAAAGTCGCAGCGATCGACGAACATGTCCCCGAGATCACCTACCCGGATAACCTGCCGGTTTCTTTGCAGCGCGACAAGATCATGGATCTTGTCCGCGATAACCAGGTAGTCATCATCGCGGGTGAGACCGGCTCCGGCAAAACCACCCAAATCCCCAAAATGCTGCTTGAACTGGGCCGGGGGCGCCGTGGGATGATCGGGCACACCCAGCCACGCCGTATCGCCGCACGCACGGTGGCTGAACGCATCGCGGATGAACTCGGCCAGGATATCGGCGAATCCGTGGGCTACGCCATTCGCTTTGATGATCACGTATCCGCTACCACCGCCGTCAAACTCATGACAGACGGCATCCTTCTCGCCGAAATGCAGCATGATCGGTACTTGAATGCGTACGACACGATCATCATCGATGAGGCCCACGAACGCTCTCTCAACATTGATTTTCTGCTCGGCTACTTAAAAAAGTTGCTGCCACACCGACCTGATCTGAAGGTGATTATCACCTCCGCGACGATTGACCCGGAGCGCTTCGCCGCGCACTTCTCCGACAAGGACGGCAGGCCCGCACCGATCATTGAGGTCTCTGGCCGCACCTACCCGGTAGAGATTCGGTACCGCCCGCTAGAAACTGAGGTGACCAGCAAGAAGGGCGATACCAAGATCGTGGACATTGACATGCTCGACGGGCTTGTCGCCGCGCTCAAGGAACTCATGGCTGAGGGGGACGGAGATATCCTGTGCTTCTTTGCATCCGAGCGCGATATCCGCGACGCCATGGAGGTCATTGAGAAACAGCATTGGCGCAACGTCGAAGTCACTCCCCTGTTTGGCCGGCTATCCAATGCGGAACAACACCGAGTATTCAGCCCTCACTCGGGCCGCCGGATCGTACTTGCCACTAACATTGCGGAAACCTCCCTAACGGTGCCTGGAATCCACTACGTTGTGGACACCGGCTTGGCGCGCATTTCCCGCTATTCCACCCGCACGAAGGTCCAGCGCCTACCCATTGAGGAAATCTCGCAAGCTAGTGCCAATCAACGCTCCGGCCGCTCAGGCCGCATCGCCGACGGCATTGCCATCCGCCTGTACTCCGAAGAGAATTTCAACTCGCGCCCCGAGTTCACCGATCCAGAGATCTTGCGCACCAACCTCGCCAGCGTCATCTTGCAAATGATCAACCTGCGCCTCGGTGACATTTCGGAATTCCCTTTCGTCCAACCCCCAGAGCAGAAAGCCGTGCGCGATGGCCTCATGCTGCTGCACGAGCTCGGCGCCATCACGGACAAAGAAGACCGTGATCTGCCGGTTCTCACACCCATTGGGCGTGAGATCGCGCGCATCCCCGTGGACCCCCGCATGGCCCGCATGCTCGTGGAGGCTAACCGCCTTGGCGTGCTCGCCGATGTCACCGTCATTGTCGCAGCGATGACCATCCAAGACGTCCGCGAACGCCCCTTGGAATTCCAAGCTCAGGCGGATCAAGCGCATGCCCGCTTTAAGGACAAGACCTCTGATTTCCTTGCGTCCCTGAATTTGTGGGATTACATCAAAGATGCCCGTGATGAGCTCTCCGGCAACGCCTTCCGCAAACGCATGAAGAAAGAATTTCTCCACTACATGCGCATCCGCGAGTGGTTCGATCTTGTCGGTCAGCTGCGCGAAGCACAAAAGCAGCTCGGTTGGAACAAGCTGCGCCACGCCGAGGCGGGTGAGCGTGATCCGATGGCTGTGCACCAGTCACTCCTCACCGGCCTGCTGTCCAACATCGGTGCGCGCGACGGTAACTCCAAAGAATTCAAAGGCGCCCGTGGCACCCGCTTCATGGTGTTCCCTGGCTCTGTATTGGCTAAGAAGCCACCGGAATTCATCATGGCTGCGGAACTCGTGGAAACCTCACGCCTCTGGGCACGTGATGTCGCTGCGATCGACCCAGCTTGGGTGGAAAAGGTAGCCGCGAACCTGCTGAAGCACTCCTATTCGGAGCCGTTCTGGTCCATCAAACGCGCCGCGCCGATGGTGCACCAAAAATCCATGTTGTATGGCGTCACCGTGATTGCCGATCGCCGTGTGCCCTACCACCACGTGGACATGGATGCCGCGCGCACCATGTTCATCCGCCATGCTCTCATCGATGGTGAATGGAACGCGCACCACGCTTTCCTCAAACACAACGCGCAGCTTCTGGAGGAAGCCAGCGCCATCGAGGAGAAAGTGCGCCGCCGCGGCCTCGTGGTCGACGAAGATGCATTGTTCGATTTCTATGACGCCCGCGTCCCCGACAACATCGGCACCGGCCGCCATTTCGATGCCTGGTGGAAGAAGAAGCGCCACCAATCACCGGACTTCCTCGACTTCGATCCGGCAAAGCTTGTCGATGCCTCTGGTGCCGATTCCTCCGAAGCTGCCTTCCCCGACAAGTGGCGCCAGGGCAGCATCAACTATGACTTGCAGTACAAGTTTGAGCCCGGTGATCCCTTCGACGGCGTCACGGTACTCATCCCTGTCCCATTGCTGGCCGGACTGGAAGACACCGACTTTGACTGGCTTATCCCTGGCCTCCGGGAGGAACTTGTCACCGAGCTCATCCGTTCCCTGCCCAAGGCGCTGCGGAAAACCGTAGTTCCGGCACCGGAATTTGCTGCACGCGCGATGGAGAAGCTCATTCCTTTTGAAGCACGGCTGACGGAGCAACTCGCTGAAATTCTGCGCTCATTTGGTGGCCATGGCATCAACGCAACAGACTTCCAGCCAGAGGCACTGCCGGCGCACCTGAAGATGACCTTTGCTTCCATCGACCGGCGCGGCGCCATCACCGATCATGACAAGAGTCTGGCGGAGCTGAAGAAACGTCGCGCTGGTCAGATCACATCCTCGGTGGCCAAAGCCACGAAGAAGGCCGAGACGGATTCCGCCAAAGAATGGACTGCTGACACCCTCGGTACCGTGCCGGAAACCGTGACCACGGAAATTGAAGGCAACCACGTTGATGCATTCCCTGCTTTGGAAGCAACCAAGGACGGCGTGCGCGTCAAGGTCTTCCCCACCAAGGCTGCCGCTGATGCTTCGATGGTCACGGCCACGTTGGCCATGCTCATGCGCCAAATCGCAGTTTCACCAACGCAGATGACCAAGGGGCTTCCGCTGCGCCAACGCGTAGCTGTAGATAAGTACCCGCACGGTGGTGCTGCTGGCCTCGTGGAAGATGCTCGCATCGCTGCTATCCGTGATCTCATGTTTGCCCACGGCGGCCCGGTACGCACGCCTGAAGAATTTGATGCCCTGCTGAACAAGGTCAAGCCCGATGTGCCTGGTGCTGTGCGTCGCGCTGTCGTCGGCATTGCCGGCGGTGTCGCCGAGTACATCAACATCGCGGCAGAGCTGAACAAGTGGAGCGGACCAGCCATCGATGACGTCAAGGCCCAGATGGCATTCCTTCTGCCCAAAAACGCAATCACCATCCACGGCATGGAGCACCTACAGCACCTGCCCCGCTACTTGTCGGCGGTGCAGATGCGGCTGGATGATATGAACCATGACCCTGACAGGGATGCGGACCGCCAAGCCGTCATCGATGACGTCAAGACGTATCTTGATGCCAAGCTCACTCGACTACCCAAGGGCGCAGCAAGGTCAAAGCCAGTCAAAGAGATTCTCTGGCGCATCGAAGAGTTACGCGTCAGTCTTTTCGCTCAACGTCTGGGAACTTCTAGACCAGTGAGCCCACGGCGGATTGAGAAGATGGTGGACAAGCTCTAAAGCTCATCAATGCCGCGGTCACGGCGACGCATGAGGCGGATCTCCGACTCGAAGTCATCTGCACTTTCGAAGGACTTGTACACCGAAGCGAAACGCAGGTAGGCCACCTCATCGAGCGCTCGGAGAGGCTCCAAGATGGCAAGACCAATGTCATTAGAAAGAACTTGTGAGCTCCCTTGCGCACGAACAATCTCTTCCACTTCCTGGGCAAGACGCTTCAGAGCATCATCTGAAACATCACGGCCCTGGCATGCTCGGCGCACACCAACAATCAGCTTGTCTCTGTCGAAGGGTTCACTGACACCATTTCGTTTAACCACGGTGAGAATGGCTTTTTCAACCGTGGTGAACCGTCCCCCACACGCGGTGCACTCACGGCGGCGACGAATAGCAGAACCCGCGTCTACAAGACGCGAGTCCGAGACGCGGGAATGATCGTTATGGCAGAAAGGGCAATGCACAGGAAAGGATTCTACTCTCTTGGCGCATCAGGTATCTAGCTACTTTGCAGCAGCACCGAACTAGCGGGCGCTCATGCTGGCCACGGCACCATCAACCGCTGTGTCAGCTGGGTCAATCTCCCCACCGGAGAAAGCGCCCCCGAGTGCAGAGCCAATAAAAAGCCCAATTCCCAGCAACACGCCCATCGCAATAGCACCACGCTTTTCGCGGCGAGCTTCAATGTTTTCGAAAGCTTCCACTCCCCTAATTGAAGCCCGGGATTGCGTTAGACTTTCTTTTCGATCAGAGTCTGCCAACGTTCGAACACTGCCGGCATGACGGCGAGGGGTGCGAGTGGAATTAATGTCCCACACATCCGCCGGCTGGACCGCAGCGCGAAGATCACCGCAGACAATATCAGTGCCGTGAGGTCGTGCAATGGAGATAGTCATTATGTTTTCCTTTCTGTTCTACCTACGATCCTACGAACGGCCACGACATGTTCGATCAAACACTTCGCTTACATGTTCGATAGGTACTATGTTCGATTTATAGCAACCAGATAAAACTTTGTCCAGACGTAGCGGAAAAATATCGAACAAACTTGCTTACTCGTGGTAGAAACGAGAAGTGAAGGAACTCATTTGCAACTAAAAAGCGTCGTCTAGGGCATCAGCAAAGGAAGGACAACAGCGACATGGCTAAAAAAGAAGACAAGAGACCTGACATCAAAACGTTGACGGACCGGCAGCGCCGCATTCTGGAGGTCATCCAGGATGCTGTGGTGTTGCGCGGTTATCCGCCAAGCATCCGCGAGATCGGCGATGCTGCTGGCCTGCAATCCACGTCGTCTGTGGCTTACCAGCTCAAAGAACTTGAGAAAAAGGGTTTCTTGCGGCGTGATCCGAATAAACCTCGCGCTGTTGACCTGCGCCACCTCCCACGCACCGGACGGAAGTCAAACAAGCAGGATGCAAATGTCCCCGAGGAGGCTGCGGCGCCACGCTACATCCCCGTTGTCGGCCAGATAGCAGCCGGCAATCCGATTTTGGCTGAGGAAAATGTTACTGAGTACTTCCCACTCCCCTCGGAACTCGTCGGCGATGGTGACTTGTACTTGCTTCAGGTTGTCGGCGAGTCCATGCGCGACGCCGGCATCTTGGACGGCGACTGGGTTGCAGTGCGCACGCAGCCAGTAGCGGAGGAAGGCCAGTTTGTCGCCGCACTTATTGATGGTGAAGCAACAGTGAAGGAGTTCCATCAGGACTCCACTGGCGTGTGGTTGCTTCCTCACAATGACGCTTTCTCGCCTATCAAGGGCGACGAAGCGGAAATCATGGGCCTTGTGGTCTCTGTTTTCCGCAAGCTCTAGCCCACCCTCACGGGGGTGAAACGGACCAAAGCAAAACTAATCCAGACTCCGTTTTCGCCCCTCGCATACATAATGAGGATTTGTTAGCATCCCCTGCATTCAAGGAAGTCTCATGTACGCCGAGGAGCGTCGTCGCCAAATCGCATCTCTGACTGCAGTCGAAGGTCGCGTCAACGTGACAGAGCTGTCTGAGCGTTTTGATGTCACCGCAGAGACAATCCGACGAGACCTGGCAGTGCTCGACCGCGAAGGTGTAGTCCAACGTGTCCACGGTGGTGCCGTATCAAACCAGTCCTACCTCACTGCGGAGTTCCCCCTTCACACCCGCTATCGTTCGGCAGCCACGGCTAAAACCGCCATCGCACAAGCCGCACTGAGTTTTCTACCCGTGGCTGGCGGCTCTGTTTTTCTTGATTCAGGCTCCACGATCAATACTCTCGCTGGACTCATCAAGGACCTCCCTGAAGCACGTGCTTTGTCTTTTGTAACCAACTCCCTGCCCATTGCGCTCGATTTATCCAGCCTGGGCACCATAAATGTTCAGCTCCTTGGTGGCACTGTTCGCGCAATCACCCAGGCTGTTGTCGGTGATACTGCTTTGCGCACATTGGCGCTTCTGCGCGCAGATGTAGCTTTTATTGGCACCAATGCACTGACCATCGACCACGGTCTGTCTACTGCAGACGCGCAAGAAGCTGCGGTGAAATCAGCGATGGTCACCAACACCCGCAAAGTTGTGGTGCTGTGCGATTCCTCAAAACTGGGGACGGATTATCTTGTGAGCTTTGCCCCCCTCGATTCCATCGATGTGGTGATCACCGATTCCGACGCACCGGCATCCTATGTTGATGAGCTGATGGAACGCGGTATCCAAGTTATCCAAGCAGGTTAGGGCTAGTCTGTGGCGATGACGTGTTTGCAGTGTGCGTTTTCTGCCTGGTTGTAACATCATGTAGGGGCGCTATCGGGCATACTGGCGAAGGAGTTTTCCCGCTCCACCCCACCTACAACCGTGAGGGGTACGCCACCCGTGATCTTTACTTTCACGCCTAATCCAAGCGTTGACGTCACTTTCACCGTGGATAGTCTCACTGCTGGAGAGGTCATCCGCGTAACCACCAGCTCCCGTGAACCCGGTGGGAAGGGCATCAATGTTGCCCATGCCCTCCTGAAAGCTGGAGAGTCCGTGCTTGCGTTAGCGCCAGCACATGACACTGATCCCTTTGTTGCACTCGCGCACGAGGCACATATTCCGCTGCGCACCGTCGCGGTGGACGGGAATGTCCGCGCCAACACAACCATTACTGATGCAACAGGGGTGACTACCAAACTCAATGAGCAGGGCGCGCGGTTAACACCGGACACCATAGCTGCACTGGAGGATGCAGTAGCAACGAGTGCTGCTATGTCGGACGTGGTTGTTCTGGCTGGCTCACTTCCGCCGGGTGCTCCTTATGACTGGTATTCCACGTTGGTGGCTGTCGTGCGTCAAGCTAACTCGGATGCACTTATCGCGGTGGATACCTCCGATGAACCGTTGATTGCGCTGAGTGAGGGGATGGACCAGGGCACTCCAGACATCATCAAACCCAACGGCTATGAGCTTGGTCAGCTCGCCGGCATTGATGGTCACACACTCGAAGATGCTGCGTCGAACGGTGATCTCTGCTACGTGGTGGAGGTTGCTCGCTCAGTTGTTTGCCGCGGTGTGCCTGAGCTCCTTGTCACTCTTGGTAGTGCGGGCGCGTGTTTAGTCACTGCCGATGGCGCGTGGGTGGCTACTCCCCCGCCATCACTTATCCGTTCAACAGTCGGGGCAGGCGATAGTGCCTTGGCTGGGTATGTCCTTGCCCGCATACGTGGGTTGGACTCACCGGAGGCCTTACGGCATTCCGTGGCCTATGGCAGTGCCGCAGCGTCCAATCCCGGAACCGCCATCCCTACACCTCATGATCTGGATTTGGAGCACACCGTTGTGTCCACCTTTCCCAATCAGAGATCAAACAAGGGTGGGGAGTGAACAGTAATGCCCTGCCACACGATCACCACGCAACAAGTGGTGCTCGACGCGGACTTCGGCAGTACAACGCAGGATGTCATTAGGCACCTTGCAGGCCTCATTACAGCCGCAGGCCGAACTGAAAATCCGAATGTGATAGCGGAAGCGGCAAACGCGCGTGAAGCACAAGCAAGCACCGGTGTGAACGGACGCATTGCTATTCCACACTGCCGTACAGCTGCTGTCACCGAACCCACACTCGCTTTTGTGCGCCTTTCACACCCGGTGGACTTCGCGGGACCAGACGGCGATGCCGAATGTGTCTTTCTTATCGCTGCTCCGGAAGACGACACTAAGGCTCATCTACAGCTGTTGTCCAAGCTGGCACGAGCGCTTGTTCGCGAAGAGTTCTTAGAAAAACTCCGGTATGCAAACTCGCCCGAAGATGTCGTCACTGCTGTGAACGAGGTGCTCAACGCAGGGGTGAAGAAGAATAAGGTGCGCGGAGACGTCGATAAGCCTAAAAAGCGCATTGTTGCTGTGACTTCGTGTGCGACAGGCATTGCACACACCTACATGGCTGCGGATGCACTTGAACAGGCTGCACGTGGCCGCAACGATGTGAAGCTGCTTGTCGAACCGCAGGGTTCCTCAGGCGGGAAACCCATCGCCCCGGAGTTCATTGCCAGTGCGGACGCGGTCATTTTCGCTCACGATGTTGCCATCCGCGAGCCCGAACGCTTCGCCGGCAAACCCGTTGTGGACAGCCCAGTGAAACGCGCCATCAATGAGCCGACTTCCATGCTTGAGGAGGCGATCGCCGCGGCAAGAAACCTGAATCCGCGCCGCGTGCCTGCTTCCAGTAGTGATACTGCGACATCTACCCCAGCGACTGGTCGGCTTAAACGCATCCACCAAGCAATCCTGACCGGCGTTTCCTACATGGTGCCCTTCGTGGCAGCTGGTGGCCTGTTACTTGCCCTCGGCTACCTCATTGGTGGCTATGACGTGGCTAACGGATGGCAGGTCATTCCCATCACATACTCTCCCACGAATCTGCCAGGGCATGAGGTGCTTATCGGCGGCAACCTCACCCCCTTTTCCCATTCCGGCTGGGCCCTCTACCTCGGCGCGATTCTCTTTTCCATCGGACAAATAGGCATGCAGTTCGTTGTTGCAGCTTTGTCTGGCTACATCGCCTATGGTCTTGCTGGTCGCCCCGGAATTGCACCCGGATTCATCGGAGGCGCGATCTCCGTGATGCTGGGCGCTGGATTCATCGGTGGTTTGGTCACTGGTGTGCTGGCAGGTGCCATTGCTTTTTGGGTTGGTTCCTGGACGGTTCCACGATGGCTCGCCTCGCTCATGCCGGTGGCTATCATTCCGTTGCTGGCCTCCCTTGCCGTTGGTCTCACGATGTTCCTGCTCCTGGGACACCCTTTAGGCGAGATCATGGCTGCTTTGCAAGGTTGGCTCACTTCTATGACGGGCTCATCTGCGATTCTCTTGGGCGTCATCATTGGGCTCATGATGTGCTTCGACTTCGGTGGCCCGGTAAACAAAGCTGCGTATATCTTCGGCACCGCTGGCTTATCTGCGGGGACAGATGCTGCTTTTGAAATCATGGCTGCAGTAATGATTTCTGGGATGGTTCCACCCATCGCGTTATCTTGTGCAACGTTAATCCGCGCCCAACTGTTCACCCCGGCGGAGCAACAAACCGGCAAATCTGCCTGGCTTTTAGGTTTGTCCTTCGTGTCTGAGGGAGCGATCCCTTTCGCCGCTGCTGATCCATTTCGTGTGATTCCGTCGATGATGCTCGGCGGTGCTGCCGCCGGCGCCACGTCCATGGCACTCGGTGTTGGTGCGCGTGCACCGCACGGCGGAATTTTTGTCATCTTCACGTATGAGCCATGGTGGGGCATGTTCATTGCGCTAGCTGTTGGTGTTGCTGTGAGCACCATTGCGGTTTTGACTGCAAAACAGCTGTGGCGCAGAAAGCCGGTGACAAGTTTCTCTACGATGGAAAAGCAGAGATAGATCCCCGCCCCCCTCTTTGAAAGGACACCCACATGGCATCCAAAACCGTGACTGTTGGTTCCACTGTTGGCCTACACGCCCGCCCTGCAACCCTCATCGCGGAGGCTGCCGGCGGATATGAAGAGGACATCACTCTCACCCTCGTGGGTGGTGATCAAGGGGATAAAACCGATGCAGCTTCCGCCCTCATGATCATGGCCATGGGCGCCGAGCACGGCGATGACGTCACGGTCACCTCCGATAATGCGGCAGCGGTGGAGCGAATCGCAGCGCTGATCGCTTCGAACCTCGACGAGGATTAAGTTCGTGGCACCTCAAGTTCCTGTGGCTCCTGCTCCGGCAACAAATGGCCCTCGCCGAAGGTGCGGTATGCCCACTGCATGACTGGGTAGAGCACGATGATGCCGATGGAGCCCAGTGCAATGCCTTCGAGGGTAACGTTGCCTACCTCGAAGGTGAGGTTGCCAATACCAACGATGAGTGCCACCGCGGCGGTAGTGAGGTTGATGGGGTTGGAAAATTCCACCTTGTTGTCCTGCCAGATGCGCACGCCGAGCATACCGATGAGCCCGTACAGCACCAAGCAGGCACCACCCAGCACACCAGCGGGAATAGTGAAGATGAGCGCACCAAACTTCGGGATGAACGCGAGCAGAATAGCAAAACCAGCAGCAACCCAGTAGGCGGCGGTGGAGTACACGCGGGTAGCTGCCATCACACCAATGTTCTCCGCATAGGTGGTGGTACCGGAACCACCGAAGCCACCAGCCAGGGTGGTTGCCAGACCATCACCGATCAGGGCAGGTCCAGCCAAATCATCAAGGTCGCGTTGTGTCATTTCCGCAACCGCCTTCACATGGCCCACGTTTTCAGCGATGAGGACCACGAGCACCGGCAAGGTGACCAAAATGGCGGACAGGTGAAATTCCGGGGTGTGGAACTGGGGCAAACCGATCCAGGGTGCAGCGGCGATGGTCGCACCAGCGTCCTCCCCAAGATTGCCGGTAACAGCGGCAAAAACCCAGCCTGTCACCACCCCGATGAGGATGGACAAACGCGCTGCCATGCCGCGGAAGCAGGCAGTGGCCACCAAGATGGCGAACAACGTGACCAAGCCCACAACCGGTTGGGTCTGGGTGTTCGCCACGGCTGTAGGTGCCAGGTTCAGGCCGATCAACGCCACAATGGCACCGGTGACAACCGGCGGCATGACGGCATCGATGACGCGTTTGCCTGCCCAGGAGACAATCAGACCGACGCCCACCAACGCGAGACCCGTGACAAAAATGCCACCGATCTGCGCGCCGATGCCGTGCTGCTGCGAAGCAGTCAGCGGCGCGATAAACGCAAAGGAGGAACCGAGGTAACTAGGCAGACGGTTCCGCGTCAGCAGCAAGAAGATAATCGTGCCCAAGCCGGAAAACAGCAGGGTCGTGTTAACTGGGAATCCTGTCAACGTGGGAACCAGCAGTGTGGCACCAAACATGGCCACCACGTGCTGCATGCCGATACCGATGGTGCGCGACCAACTCAGTCGCTCATCGGGGGCTACAACGCCACCCGGCTTGATGTGTTTACCGTCACCGTGGAGGGACCATGACACGCTTTTTAAAAATGAGCTCACTCGCTAGAAACTAGCACCGGTGGTATCCACAGCGAATTCGGAGTATTGCTGGGCGAGGATGCGGGGCAGGCGGACGTCGATAAGCGTGCCCTGCTCTTCATACTCTTCGGTGAGAACCGTGCCTTCTTCATGAAGGCGTGAGACGATGTCACCGCGCGTGTACGGGACGAGCAGCTTCACGTGCGCGTCAAGAGTGTTCAGGAACATCTCAATGCGGCCCTCAAGTTCACTGATCCCCTCACCCGTGTGCGCGGACACAAACACGACCTGGTGCTTCGAATCCGCAAAAGCGTGGCGCAGCTCAGCCAAGATCACCGGGTCAGCCTGATCAATCTTGTTCACCACAATGATTTCTGGCGGGATGTCCTCCCCAGTCTCCCGTGTGATTTCCGCGAGCACCTCGTTGACTGCCTTGATCTGTTTCAACGGGAAGGGGTCTGAACCGTCGACGACATGCAACATCAGGTCCGCGGCGGCGACTTCCTCAAGAGTGGACTTAAACGCTTCAACCAATTGTGTAGGCAGGTGACGCACGAAACCCACCGTGTCAGTGAGCACCACTGTGCGACCATCCGCGAGCTCCGCCCGGCGAGTGGAGGGGTCCAGGGTGGCAAAAAGTGCGTCTTCCACCAGCACACCCGCATTCGTCATGGCGTTGATCAGGGAGGACTTACCGGCGTTGGTGTAACCGGCAATGGCGATCTTGGGAATCGTCGAACGCTGCCGTTGCGCACGCTTGACATCGCGCGCGGTTTTCATCCCCGCGAGCTCTCGGCGCAACTTGGCCATCTCCGTACGCAGGCGGCGACGATCAGCCTCAATCCGGGTCTCACCCGGACCACGCAGACCCACACCACCGTTGGAGCCCGCACGGCCACCAGCCTGGCGCGACAGATTGCCACCCCAACCGCGGGTACGGGTGTACAAGTACTCCATCTGGGCGAGGCTGACCTGCGCCTTACCCTCCTTCGACTTTGCATGCTGCGCGAAAATATCCAAGATGAGCATGGTCCGGTCAATCACCTTGACCTTCAGCGCCTCCTCCAGCGCCACCATCTGGCCTGGTGAAAGTTCACCATCACACACCACCGTGTCGGCGCCGGTCGCATGCACAATATCGCGCAGCTCGCTCACCTTGCCTGAGCCGATGTAGGTGCCCGGGTCCGGCTTATCGCGCTTCTGGTAAAGCATTTCCACAACCTCAGCGCCCGCGGTTTCTGCGAGTGCGGCGAGCTCATTCATATTCGCCTCAACCTCGGCCGTGGTCCCCTCTGTCCACATACCCACCAGGATGACCTGCTCCAGACGCAGTTTGCGGTACTCGACCTCGTAGATGTCCTCATGATCCTCCGAGCGGATCTCCGTATCCCGGATCACGCGACGGAAGGAGTTACGCTCAGCCAAATCGAGCGAGCCAACGGTGGGTGCGCCAAAAGCTTCGTTGATAAGCGCATCTGCCTCTGCATTACGCGCAGAGGGCTCATTGTCACGAAATGCCGCTGCCAACAGTTCATCGTGGCTCCTCTGCTGCCTAGCAGCAGAGGAGGAAGGTGTGTGCTGCCCAGCAGCAGACGAGGAAGGTGTGTGCTGCCCAGCAGCAGACGAGGAAGATGAAGAATTCGAAGAAGAAGGTTGTGTCATTGAATCCTTATTGTTTCATGGTCGATGGATGTGTCCAAAGCATCTCCGGTGATAGCTCATAACTGTTCTCTTTCATGACAACTGTCCTTCTCACCGGATTGTTCCCCAACCCCACAGCGACGCTAAAGTCAGGCCTATGAGCGACACGATCACAAAAGATCTTTCCAGCATCGGCATGAACTTCACGCGTTGGCAGGACGCGGTGGAGGCTGCCATCGCATCAAACCAGCTTGAGGTGACCGGTGAGGTCCGTGGCGGCCAGTTGATTCAGTTCGCCGATCCGTCGGGCGCGCAGCTGAACATCCTGGCCGTCGAGCCATTTGCCACCTTCGCTGGGTTTGCGTCGACCACGCGCACATATGCGCACGTGAGCATGGTCAATGATGTGGTTGGCTTCTGCGAGATCGTCGATCCACAAGGCAATGTGATCACCTCAGTCACCGCGAACATCGCGCAGGGCCCCCTGCTTGTCGACGAATCCACTCTCCAATGGCAAGAAATGGGTTTCACCGCCCTCGGCGTTGATGTGCAGCACTACGCAAGCGTGGATGATTACCTTTCCGCCACCGGTGAGACGCTGGGAACGATCGTGTCCGAGGGCGCTGAGATCGTCTCGGGCGGCAAACCCGCCACCCCGGATGCCGCGGCGCGTTTTTCCGCCCGCGTGTTGGAGGCTGAGTACCGCACTAATGCTTTGACGGGCGAGTGTTTCATCCATCTCTCTGTTGATGGTGCCTTCCCCTTCGATGTGGTGGTGCCCGCTGACGCCTTCGGTGGCGACCTTCCAGAGCGCAATTCCGTTGTCGCTGGTACAGCGGTCCTCGCTGCTTCTGTTGCAATGGCAGCTGGCTGTGGCGGTGGTGGTGGCTGCGGTGGCGGTGGTGGCAGCTGCGGCTGCGGTGGCCACTAGAGCTACTAGGAGCGCCTCATGCCCAGGAACAACCGCAACCGGGAGGCAGCGATTTGGCTGACTCTCGCGATGGTTGTTGTCATTTTGCTGGTGGCACGTTTGGGGTTCCTGGGACTCATCCTTGGTATTGGTCTCGCTGCGATCGCATTCGTCGGGTTCCGCAATTCCACCGTCGACCCGGAGATTGAGGCGCTTAAAGCCTCACTGCGCGTTGCGCGCGATGACATCGCGGAGATCATCGACTGGTACGACGATTTCACCACGGGCACTGACCTCGAAGCTCTCACGCAACGAACCCTCACCTACCGTGCACTCGCAGTGCCCAACAGTGACATCCCCGAAATCGAAGACTTCCAGCTCCGCCTCGACTCATCTCGTCGCTTCCTTGCGCGCGTGGACACGCACTTGCTTCAAAGCGACCTCTCCCGCCACGAACTAGAAAAACTCATCACCATCGCCGACCAGCGTGCTAGTGAATTAGCTTGTTCCTGGTCCGATGCCCGGCGCGCTGCCCGCAACGCTGGTTAACTGCACCTCACCGCGCGCCACAATGACAGACGGACCCGTCATAGTGGCTGAGCCATCAGTGATCTGAACAGTCACCGCCCCGCCTGGAACGTGGACCGTGACGGTGCCGTTTTCAACACCCGCGTCTGCAAGTGCGGCGCGTGCGGCAGCCACCGTGCCGGTCCCGCATGAACGGGTTTCCCCCACACCGCGTTCCCACACGCGCATGGTCGCCTCACCTTCGTGCATTTCTGTGAGGATCTCCACGTTCACTCCGTCCGGGAAGAACGTGGTATCAAAGACAGGCGGTGTGAAGTGCAGGTCAGCGAGCTGTTCCGATGTCATTCCCGGGATGACGCAAGCCAGGTGTGGGTTCCCCACATCTATGCCCAAACCAGCGAAGGAGAACTCTCCCATGCGGGCGGTGGATACACCGGTGACCTCAACGCGCCCCATGTCCACTTCGATGACAGCGCGCGACGGGCTGACCTCATGGACGGTCACGTGCTTGACCCCGGCGCGGGTGTCCACATTAAAGTCTGTGCGCCCTTCCAGCCCGAGTGCTGCGAGCACATGCACAAAAACGCGGATACCGTTGCCGCATAACTCAGCAATGGAGCCATCCGCGTTGCGGTAGTCCATGAACCATCCGGATTCAGTACGTACGACGCGCAAAAAACCATCAGCGCCAATCCCCGCGTGTCGGTCACATAATGCGGCGACAAGGTCACGGGTGAGCACACCACGCTGCTCAAGTTCATCATCGGTGTCAACGACAACGACAAAGTCGTTCTCAGTCCCGTGCGCTTTGATGAAAGAGAGGGTGGCAATGCTCTCGGTGTTACTACTCACCCGAGAGATTCTAGTGCCGCCTGGAGGAGTTCTTCCGGTTTTTCATCATTCAACGTGGCATCCAGCCAAGTGATGCGCTTGTCACGGTTGAACCAGGAGCGTTGACGGCGTACGTAGCGGCGGGTTCCCATGATCGTGGATTCGATCGCTTCATCCAGGGTGCATTCACCATCCAGGTATGACAGCACCTGCGCATAGCCAATGGCGCGACCCGCGGTTGAATCCGCAACGAGTCCGTCAACGACCAGTTTTTGTACTTCTTCAACAAAGCCACGCTCAAACATCTGTTGCGTACGCAGTTCAATGCGCGGGTTGAGCCACTGCGCCGCCGTGCGTAGACCTAGGATTCGTGTCCCCCACCGTGGCGGAGCGTCCTTCGGTGGTTGGGATGCTTGGAACGGTTTGCCGGTGAGTTCAATCACTTCAAGCGCACGCACGGTTCGGCGCGGATCATTGTCCTCAATGATGTCCGCCGCCTGCGGGTCCACCGCCGCCAATTCTGTGTGGAGAGCCTGCACGCCGATCTCCGCTAACCGTTGTTCGTACTTGGTACGAACAACGGGGTCGGTGGGTGGGAACTGCCAGGCGTCGATAAGCGATTGCACGTACATCATGGACCCGCCGACGAGGATGGGAACCCTGCCACGCGCAGCGATGTCCTCCACTACCTCGATCGCGCGCTCCTGATACTCCGCGACGGACGCCGTGCGCGTGACCTCCCAAATATCCAGCAGATGATGCGGCACTCCCTCCCGCTCAGCAGGAGTCAGCTTCGCGGTGCCGATATCCATGCCACGGTAGAGCTGCATCGAATCGACATTGACCACCTCACCATCAAGCTCGTGAGCAAGGGCAATGCTAAGGAGCGACTTCCCCGACGCCGTCGGCCCCACCACCGCGATGGGCGTCTTATCCATGAGCCACCTCCCACGTGGCAACAAAGCGGCCGACCCCCAGCGAGGCGTCCGCGACGATGAGTTGCTCGTTTTTCGCTGGCTGGGCGGCGAGTTCCTCCCAGAGCGCGGGCTCGATCACGCCGTGCTTCGCGAGGTCCTTTGGCAACGTGGCTTTACCATCCAAGAACCGTGCCATCTGCTCATGCGTGGCTTCAGCCCCTTCGATGAGCGCTAGTGGCGCGCGCTGCGTCAGGCCCGCGGACCCGTCGAGGACAACGATGGTGAGCACCTCTGGGTCGAACGGCTTCAGCGTCCCGCGCGAATCCGTCACACGTGCTACTGCGGGCCCGAAGCAATAGCGTGCAACCAACTCAGCGACGTAGTTCCCTCTGCCCACATTCACCTGCGGTGCACCCCACGCAGCAAAAGAGCCAGTGTGCTGCGTGTACCAACGGCTATCACGGGAACCCACAATATGGATGGGTCGAGCATCGTTTTCAATCAGCGCGCGGATCGCGGAAACGAGTTTCCGGCCAGCATCATCCCGGGGTGCCAGCTCCGGAACAAGCGCCGGCGAACCCGGAATGATAAGCACGTTGAACTGATTCACGCCTTGTAGCCTATCCATCCGTGGGAACACCCTACGGGCAAGGGCACACATGCTCGCGCCGGGAACGGTAAAGTTGCAAATCATTACGGCAGCCGTGTCGCGCGGCACACAGATGAAAGTGAAAGGATGCCTCACCATGAAGCAGCCACCAATTGAAGGCAAGACTCCGACTCCCAACCCCGGCGCCATGCCCGCCCGGACCCCGAAGCCGGGACCACGACCCGGCGCTGGCGTGGATGCCACCCCGGCACCGGCCCCAGCTGCGCCGGCCACTCCGTCGGTGGATGCCGCTGAAGCTGCGAAATTTGGTCACGTGGACGAAGAAGGCACCGTGTACGTCACCCGCGGTGGTGTGGAGCGCGCCGTGGGCTCATGGCAGGCCGGTACCCCGAAAGAAGGCCTCGAGCACTACGCACAACGCTTCGTCGACTTGTCTACTGAAGTTGCGCTGCTGGACAGTCGTCTGGCCACCCGGCCCGAGGACGCGTCGTCCGTGCGCACCCATGCCCAGCAGCTCATTGATTCCCTGGATGAGCAAGCTGTTGTCGGCGACCTGGATGCCCTGGAAATCCAACTCAAGGACGTGTTAGAGCACGCTGACGTTGCTAGTGAAAAGGCGAAGGAGGCGAAGGAAACCCGTCGCGCCGAAGCGATCTCCCGCAAAGAGGCCCTTGCTGCTGAGGCTGAGGACTTGGCTGCGAACTCCACCGAGTGGAAGGCCGCGGGTGACCGCATCCGGGCCATCCTTGATGAGTGGAAGACCATCCGCGGCATCGACCGCAAAACCGATGATGTCCTGTGGAAGCGCTACTCTAAGGCACGCGATTCTTTCAATCGTCGCCGCGGTGCCCACTTTGCTGAACTTGACCGTGGCCGTGCTGCTGCCAAGGCCGCCAAGGAAGACATCATTGAGCGCGCCGAGAAGATCAAGGACTCCACCGATTGGGGTGACACCGCCCGCGCGTTCCGCGATCTCATGACAGAGTGGAAGGCCGCCGGCCGCGCCCCGCGCGATGTGGACGACAAGCTGTGGAAGCGCTTCCGCGCTGCCCAGGATCATTTCTTCGCCGCGCGCAACGCTGTCAACGAAGAACGCGACCGTGAGTTCGAAGCCAACGCCAAGGCCAAGGACGCACTCATCGCTGAGTACGGCCCGCTCATTGATCCGGAGAAGGGCCTCGGCACTGCCCGGGCGAAGCTGCGCGAACTGCAGGACAAGTGGGATGAGATCGGCTACGTCCCGCGTAACAAGGTCCGTGAGTACGAGAATAAAATCGGAGATATCGAACAGCGCGTCGCCGCCGCCGAGGAGAAACAGTGGCGCAAATCCAACCCGGTCCAACAGGACAAAGCCAACCAGTTCCAGGTCAAGGCCGATGATTTCCGCGCCAAGGCGGAGGCCGCTGAAGCCAAAGGCGATGCGAAGACAGCTGCTGAACTGCGCTCCCAGGCTGAGCAGTGGCAAGAATTCGCTGACGTTGCTGCGAAGGCCATTGATAGCTAGCCTTGCACGCTCTTCTGTTCAATCCGCGTAGCGCCGACGCCGACGAGGTTGTCGGCGCCTACGCGTTCTCCGCCACCCTGGCCATCCAGGACATCACCGGGGATGCACACTCCGGCGTCACTGCTTCCCACCTGCTCAAACGGCTCGAAGGTTCCACCGAATCGCAGGCATTCCTGTTCGCGCTCACTGACGTTCAGGCACCGCGCCCACTCGGCGCGCACGGCTACCCGGAACTCAAAGCCACCGACCTTGCAGACATCTCCGCCTGGGTGTTCATCTCCATGCCGCTCCTTGAAGACACCGGCATTATCGAAGCCACCATCACGATCGACGCAGCCATCGCACCGCTGCCCGGCGAACCAGTTCCGCATGAGCCGTGGGAAAACGCTTTATCGCTTATCGACGCCCTCTCCACCACCTCCTGCCGTCCCACCCGCCACCTCTGGGACACCCACGCCCCCAGTGAGGACTCCCCTGCCGCGTCGCTCCTCATGGAGGCTGGCTATTCACGCGCGTACAAGGAAACTCAAGCGACTTTTGCTCTTGATGGCCTTCCCCCGCTCGAGTCCCCCAGTTGCACCATCGTGCACAACATGGACTTCTCCCCTGCAGATCTCTCCGGTTTCCAATCCCTGATCACCGCTGCTTCCCGCGACTACCCGCGTGGTTCACTCCAGCTCGACACCATCAACTGGACCGAAGAACGTATCCGCGATGCCAGCGCCCGTCTCCGCGACCGCGGCGGCAACCAACTCACCGCGCTTCTGCGTTCCGGCGACCGTTTCATCGGCCTGGCTGAAGCCGTCCACTACGACATCGACGATGACGCCCTCATGGAACTCGGCCTCGTCCACGTCCTGCCCGAATACCGCGACCAAGGAGCAGCGACGGAATTACTCTCCAGCGTTCTGGCCGCCGCACACACCGAATGGCCGAAGGTGGAAACCTGCTACGTCTCCGCCCCCGCTGACAGTGAATCCATCGCCTGCCTGCTTCGCACCGCCAACGCGAAGATCATCTCCAACTCCACTGCCTGGCAGCGATCAAACTGATGCGACACCATTCCTAAGTCACTTACAGTGAGACTGCCTCGTCAGAGTTTCATTACGGAACCTAGGCTAAGAAACAGCTCGAAGATAGGTTAAGGGCTTATCCTATCCTCACTTTCACCCCAGTGATCCTGACGAATCTTTAGTCTTATTCGCCCTTGGAGTTCTGGTGGCGCTCGCGGGCCTGGGCGCGGCGATCATCAACGAGGTGTGCCGGGACTTCCGGGGTGGAATCGGCGTGGGTGTGGGCGCGGGTCGCTGCGGTCTGAACGTCGGCGACGGGATTGGCCTCAGGGTTGGCGCGGCGGAGTTCTTCATAGCGGGTTTGTTCCGGATCGCGGCGAAGCCATGCGGACGTGAGGATGGGTACAGCCACGATCAGACACACGATGGCTAGGTACATGCCGGCACCGGTGGAACCGCCGGCCGTGCCGGTCTGACGCATCCATGTTCCCAACAGTGCCGCCGCAAGGCTTACGCAGCCGGTCATCCAAGCCACCATCGCCGGGGACGTGTGACGAAGCACCAGGGCAAGCACGCTGAATACCACCAAAGAGACGAAGGAAACCAGCGTGAACACGCGCTCCGCCAACGCGATGTGAGCCTCAGCAGGCTCCGTGAAGGAGAGCACCTGCCAGCCCGGGATGCCGGCGGCGTACGGCAGGAACAAAGTCACTACGTACACGCCGATGACGGCCACGAGGACCCATTTGCGCCACCCCAGGTCGAGGCGGGTGGCAAGGGGTTTTTCGGGGGTTAGGGTGGCGCCGTTAAGCAAAATGAGCTCCTTATCCGCATGAACCGCACGCGGACGCGGCGGGTGACGGGCTGGGTGCCCCAATCTTAGGCAAGCCGAGGCCAACGCCCACCGGTGCTGTGGTGGGCACCTGGCCAGCCTCAGCATTATCACCGGCGAGCGTGCGGCGGTGCGAGTGAATGCCCGAATCCGCGATGAGGTAGTGCGGTCGGGCTTCCGTCACCGTCACGTGCACAATATCGCCAGGCCGCACCGTGCGGTCGATGTTCCCGGACACTGTGAAGTGCACGAGGCGGCCATCGCGCGCACGGCCGGACATGCGACCGGTTTCTTTCTTGTCATTGCTCTCTTGGACCAGGAGTTCCTGATCAGTCCCGATGAGCTTGACGTTTTCTTCTTCACTGATGCGCTCCTGCAGGGCAAGCAGACGTTCGAAGCGCTCCTGCACAACCTCTTTAGGGATCTGGTCAGGCATTTCTGCCGCCGGCGTGCCCGGACGCGGTGAGTACTGGAATGTGAACGCGGAGGTAAACCGGGACTTCTCCACCACGTCAAGTGTGGCCTGGAAGTCCTCCTCCGTCTCCCCTGGGAATCCCACGATGATGTCCGTAGTGATCGAGGCATGCGGCAGTTTCTCCCGCACCTCATCCAGGATGGCCAGGAACTTCTTTGTACGATACGAACGGCGCATGTCCTTGAGCACCTTGTCCGAACCAGACTGCAACGGCATGTGCAACTGCGGGCACACATTCGGGGTATCCACCATCGCATCAATGACATCGGAGGTGAACTCCGCCGGGTGCGGGGAGGTGAAACGAACACGCTCAAGCCCCTCAATCTCACCGCAGGCGCGCAGCAGCTTCGAGAAAGCAGAACGGTCACGGTCCAACTCCGGATCCACAAAATTCACGCCATACGCGTTGACGTTCTGACCGAGCAGCGTCACTTCGCTTACGCCCTGATCCACGAGTGCTTTCACCTCAGCCAGAATGTCACCTGGCCTGCGGTCCTGCTCTTTACCGCGCAATGACGGCACAATGCAGAACGTGCACGTGTTATTGCAGCCAACGGACACAGACACCCAGCCTGCGTATGAGGATTCACGCTTCGCCGGCAGCACCGACGGGAAGTGTTCCAAAGCCTCAACGATCTCAACCTGAGCTTCCTCGCTCACACGCGCGCGATCCAGCAGCGCCGGCAGCGCCGCCATGTTGTGGGTGCCAAAGACGGCATCCACCCACGGCGCCTTCTTCACCACCACATCGCGGTCCTTCTGCGCGAGGCAGCCACCAACGGCGATCTGCATGCCGGGGTGATGACGCTTGACTTCGCGCAGCTGACCAAGCGTGCCGTATAGACGCTTGTCCGCGTTCTCACGCACGGCACACGTGTTGAACACGATGAGGTCAGCTTCCTCATTTTCCTGCGCCGCCGTGTAGCCCGCTTCTTCGAGCAAGCCCGAAAGACGTTCCGAATCGTGAACGTTCATCTGGCAGCCGAAGGTGCGTACCTCATACGTGCGGGGGTGTGTCAGGGAAGATTGAGTTGCGGTTGTCACGGTGGGACAGTCTATTCCCGTGCGGTGAACTCTCCTAACTGTCACCGCGGGCCGTGTCTAATCCTCTTCTAACTCCGCACAGCGTTCCGCGAGGGCCTCCCGCGCGATCTCAAGCGACATACCGGAATTGAACCCTCTCCGTGCGAGCACGCCAACAATGCGGCGCAACTCTTTATCTCGCTGCTGCCGATCCACTGGGACAGTCTTGACCTGTCGTGCTTTCTTCACTGCTAGGCCACGGGCAACCTGACGCTCATCTTCGTCTTCGATGACACTCAGTGCTTCCATACGGTCAGCCTCCCCCACACCTTTGCGTTGCAGCTCCACATCCAGCATGGCGGCGGACTTACCACGCCGCTCAAAACGTTGGCGTACCCACTCCCGCGCAAAAGCCAAGTCATCGACCAAGCCATTACGTTGGAAGGAATCCAACACTTCATCGACAAGCTCCGGCTCAAACTCAGCTTTGACAAGCCGGTCCCATAGTTCTTGGCGGGACCGCGCCCGCGAATCCAGGAGAAGGAGGGCGCGTTCTCGGATACGGGAGAGAGCTTTCTCCCGCGTTTCGTCAATAAGTGGCTCCTGCCCGGAGTATTCCTCGAGCGCTTTTTGCAGCGCGCGGACTTTCTCCGGATCAGGCTGTTGTCTTTCCCTCACGGATTAGTCGCCGGCAGAGCCAGCAGCTTCCTCATCATCGAAGTCGATATTAGGGACCATGTCCACCGGGTCATCCGTCAATTCATCCTGTCCAGCAAACTCACCAACACCGAGCTTTTCAAAAATCTGGCGCTCCAGGTCATTCGCCAGGTCCGGATTCTCCTTGAGGAAGGTGCGGGCCTTCTCCTTGCCCTGGCCCAACTGGTCGCCCTGATAGGTGAACCAGGAACCAGACTTCTTGATAATCCCGTTGTCCACACCCATGTCAATGATGGATGATTCACGCGAAATGCCTTCGCCGTACATGATGTCGAACTCGGCGATCTTGAACGGTGGCGACACCTTGTTTTTCACAACCTTTAGACGGGTGCGGTTGCCAATCGAATCCTGCCCGTCCTTCAGCGTCTGAATACGGCGCACATCGCAACGTACGGAAGCATAAAACTTCAACGCCTTACCGCCCGTAGTGGTCTCCGGGGAGCCGAACATCACGCCGATTTTCTCACGCAGCTGGTTAATGAAGATCGCGGTTGTACCGGAGTTGTACAGCGCACCTGTCATCTTGCGCAGCGCCTGGGACATGAGGCGGGCCTGCAAGCCAACGTGACTGTCACCCATCTCGCCTTCAATCTCGGCCTTCGGTGTCAACGCCGCCACTGAGTCAATGACGATGATGTCAATCGCGCCGGAGCGCACCAACATGTCCGCGATCTCCAGCGCCTGCTCACCGGTATCCGGCTGCGAAACCAGCAAGTTGTCGGTGTCTACCCCTAGCTTGCGCGCATAATCCGGATCAAGGGCGTGCTCAGCGTCAATGAACGCGGCAATGCCTCCGGCACGCTGCGCTTCAGCGATGGCATGCAGTGCCACCGTTGTCTTACCTGAGGATTCTGGGCCATAAATCTCCACGATGCGGCCACGTGGCCACCCGCCGATACCCAGCGCCACATCGATCGCAGTATTGCCGGAAGAGATGGACTGAATCGGGGGACGCTTCTCGTCTCCCAGGCGCATAATGGCACCCTTGCCAAAATCCTTCTCAATCATCGCCATTGCGGCATCAAGCGCATTCTGGCGGTTATTCGCTGCTGAGCCAGCTTTCTTCTTCGTTGCCATGGGTGTCTCTTTGTCCTTTCGTTGTTAACAGTCGCCCCGTGTGGGGTAGATCCGTTAAATAAGTGGTGCACTTACTTAGACCGCTCTAACCCCGCATCCGGTTCCCCGTTGCTGCGAATTACATTAATGCGATAGCGGACACCACCCCCGAACATACACGCACGAATGTTCGAAAGAAAACTATTCCCGGTCTACCTCCCAGGGCGGTCGACCCCTAACCTACGATCTTCTGGCACATCAAAGGCTTCACACAAACCATCCCACACAATTCGGGGATCGACTCCGCTTTCGATCAGCTCTGCAGCCGTCTTTCCCTCCCCTGGAAAGACATGGGAGGAGATGACCCATTGGCCTTTTGCGTCACCAAACTCGTCGGTAACGCGCTGCTGAAACTCCGTCAAACGCATGGGCACCACCATACAAGCATGACAAAACAGGACATATTGAACAGTGTTCAAGTTTGTGCACTAAAGTATCCGGCATGTCTTCTACTGTTTCGATGACTTCTTCACGCTCTACCTCCAATGCGGCGAAGGATCTCGCGCTCATCACCATGTTCGCTGCACTCATCTGTGTTCTCGGGTTTGTGTCCATTCCCGTCGGCGCGGCGGGCGTTCCCATCGTGTTGCAAAACGTGGCCACCATCCTCGCGGGCCTCGTGCTTGGCGGTCGTCGTGGCTTCCTGGCCACTGGCCTGTTCCTGCTCATCAGCCTCGCCTTCCCGGTTCTCGCCGGCGGCCGCACGCTCATCCAAGCTTTCGCGGGCCCCAGCGTCGGTTATTTGCTCGGCTACCTGCTCGGCGCCACTGCAGCTGGGTACATTGCCTACCGCGCACCGCGCGACAACAAAACCATCATGGCTGCGCTGTTCGTTTTGGGCGGTATCGTCGCGGTCTTGCTCCAGTATCTTTTCGGCGCCTTTGGCCTCATGTGGCGCGCGGACATGAACCTCGGCACCGCGGTCGCCGCCCAGGGCGCGTTTATCCTGCCCGACTTGGCCAAACTCGCAGTCATGGTGGCCATTGCACTCGCCGTACACGCTGCGTTCCCGCAGCTCCGCCGCCGTTAAGCTAGCCCCGTGCCCACCATCACGTTCGACGGCGCAGGAGTCGTTTACGAAGGAAGAACAATCCTTGAGCCGGTCTCGCTGACCCTCACCGAACAGCGCATCGGCATCATTGGTTCCAATGGTTCCGGCAAATCCACGCTCGTGCGCATGATCAACGGCCTCATTGAGCCCACTCAGGGACGCGTGCTTTTCGACGCCTCCCCCACCACCACCCACGGCAAACACATCCGCCGTCGGGTGGGCTTCATCTTCTCCGACGCGGAGGCCCAGATTGTCATGCCACGCGTCCGCGACGACATCGCTTTTTCTCTGCGCCGTTTCAAAATGCCCAAAGCAGAGGTGAACCGTCGGGTTGACGCGATGCTGGAGAAATTCGGGCTCACTACGCTCGCAGGTAATTCCCCGCACACCTTGTCCGGCGGTGAGAAACAAATGCTGGCCCTTGCCTCCGTGTTGGTCATTGAGCCGGAGACAATCATCGCCGATGAACCCACCACCCTGCTGGACCTGCGGAACCGAAAGCGGATCATTCGGGAGCTGGAATGCTTGGAGCAGCAGGTGATCGTCGTCACGCATGATCTTGACGTGCTCCATAACTTTGACCGCGTGATCTGCATCAACGAGGGAGCCATTGCTTACGATGGCACCCCGCGCGACGCTATCGCATTCTACACCGACCTGATGGAGCGCACCCCCTCATGATCCGCGAGCTCCCCTTAGGAGTCTACGTTCCCGACACCACCCTGGTGCACCGGACCTCCCCAACGCTGAAGTTCCTAGCCATCGTGGCGCTAATCATCCTGACCACATGGCTGCCTACGCGTCCTTGGCACACGGCCGCGGTTTTGGGCGGTATCCTTCTCGTCTACGCAGTGGCCCGCATCCCTGTGCGCACAACCTGGCGCCAGATCGCCCCCGTCCTGCCTTTCATGGCATTCCTCGGGGCTTTCATGTGGTGGCAAAACGGCTTTGAAGCGATGCTCACCGTCACTATCGGACTCATCGCTTCCTTCCTCGCAGCGACGCTGCTCACCCTCACCACAACCGTTGAGGAACTCCTCGCCGCCCTGGAATCAAACATGGCGCCACTATCCCGCATTGGGGTCCCCGTAGACACGATCTCGCTGGCGATCGCCCTGACCATCCGACAGATCCCCGTCATCCTGAACACTGCCAACGAATCCCTCGACGCCCGCAAAGCACGCGGCGCACGCTTTTCCCTACTAGCTTTCGGCACTCCATTGGTCATCCGCAGCATCCGCCGCGCCGAGATGACAGGAGAGGCCCTCATGGCACGTGGCGCCGTCGATTAAGCATTGTAAAACCCGGCGGTGGAAAGGATCCACACACCGGGGCTAAGAGGTTCAGAGAGGTTTAATTCTCGCCACGCAGCTCTCGCATGCGCTCTGCCACCGCATCATCGGAGACGCCAGTGGTGTCAGTGCTGTCAGTGGAACCAGTGGAGCCAGTGGAGCCACTCTCAATGGCTTCCTGCCCCTTGCCGGACTCAAGCTGACCCATCTCAGCGCGGATCTGCTCTAGGCGGGAGTGACCAGCCATCTGAATGCCAGCCTGCTCAACCTCAGCCATACGACCCTGGACAGAGCCCTGTGCCAGCTCAGCCTGGCCGAGAGCCTTGGAGTAGCGGCGCTCAATCTTCTCGCGCACCTGGTCCAAGTTCGGCTGGTTGCCACCGGTGATTGCATCCATGGACTGCAGGGACTCAGCAACTTTCTCCTGCATCTTGGCCTGTTCCAGCTGGGAGAGCAGCTTGGAGCGCTCCGCCACCTGCTGCTGCAGCTGCATTGCATTGCGCTCAACGGCCTGCTTAGCCTGCTGGGCCTGCTGCAAAGCCTGGTCATGAAGCTGCTTGGTGTCCTCAACACCCTGCTCGGCGGTGACCAGTTGAGCGGCGAAAGCCTCAGCGGCGTTCTCGTACTCGGTGGCCTTCTGGCTGTCACCATCAGCGCGGGCCTTGTCAGCCAACTGGAGAGCCTGACGGGTATTGGACTGCAGTTTCTCCACATCCGCCAAGCGACGGTTGAGCTGCATCTCCAGTTGACGCTGGTTACCAATCACGGCCGCCGCCTGCTGGGACAGAGCCTGGTGCTGGCGCTGTGCCTCGCCGATGGCCTGCTCGATCTGAACTTTGGGGTCAGCGTGCTCGTCGATCTTATTGTCGAAGAGCGCCATCAGGTACTTCCAGGCTTTAACAAACGGATTAGCCATGGTGTATTTGCCTTTCTCTCGCGTGCAGAACTGCAGCTGAAGATTATCGTGAAGAAATGTTCGTATACATGGTAGCGGAGCGCACCTGCATGCGCGTCATGTGAGACCGCTTTACACCTCTGCAGCGGCGGGAGGTGTATGTGCCAGTTCGTCTGCCATGGCTTGAAGCGACAGGTTCGCTGCAGCTTCCATCAACAGTTCAGACACGGTGGTACCCAGTGCCACACACACGGAGGCAAGAAGCTCAGAAGATACTTCCTTGCGTCCACGTTCCAATTCTGACAGGTAACCGGGCGACACACGCGCCTGAGACGCCAGTTCACGCAGGGTCACACCTTTATCCGCACGGAATGCGCGCAGAGACATGCCAAGGGCTTCCCGCAGCAGCGGTTCGCGCACCTTTTCACGGGTAATAACCTGAGGTGCGGGCTGGTACTTGAGAGTCGTTGTTGTTGCCATCACGTTTTCTAACGAACCATCCCTTCTTTTTGTTCCCATTCGCGTATTTCACGTTCCAGCGCCTCGAGACTTGCTGTCACCGCAGCCTTCCGGATGATTTGTCGGTCACCGTCAACCTTCGGCGCATGCACCGTGATGGTGCGCATTGGTCCTGCAACAGCAACGTACACTTCGCCCACCGGGTGCCCGTCTTGAGGGGTTGGTCCGGCAACTCCGGTGAGAGCGACGGCCCAATCAGAACCGCACACGCGCCTCGCACCGCGCGCCATGTGTTCCGCCGTCACCGGTGACACGGGCCCATGCGCAGCCAAGACCTCTGCCGGAACCCCCGCCAAACTCCCCTTGAGGTCCGTGGCATACGTCACCAGTCCCCCACGCAGCACAGCCGAGGCACCCGACACGTCTGCTACCGTCGCGCACGCGAGGCCTGCGGTGAGGGATTCGCAGAAGGAAAGGGTGTGGGAGTGGGCCCGGAGGATGCCAATAAGCGAGGCTGCAAGACTCATGCTGGTGTCCTATTCGCGCGCGCACCGTCAACAAGGTACTGCACGCCCGTGACCACCGTGACCACCACCGCGATGAGCATGACAACAAACGTTGGCACATCCATCCAGCCAGGAAGTGGGCACAAGTACAGCGCCACACCAAGCGTCTGCAGCACGGTCTTCAGTTTGCCGCCCTTCGACGCTGGCACCACCTTGCCCTGGCGCAGCATCCACATGCGCCATAGCGTGATACCCAGCTCGCGCACCACAATCACCACGGTGATCCAGACCGGCAACGAACTGGCAATATTTAACGTCACCAGCGCCGTGATCATCAGCGCCTTGTCCGCAATCGGGTCCGCGATCTTGCCAAAATCGGTGACCAGACCACGCGCGCGCGCAATGTCACCATCGAGTTTATCCGTGGCCATCAGTACAACGAACAGGCCAAACGCCCACCACCAGTGTTCACTCAGCACAAGCCATGCAAATACCGGCGTGAAAAGAATGCGCAAAGACGTGAGGACGTTCGGAAGATTCCAATTGGACTGTTTCACACTGCCAAGCCTATTAGAATCCGCGTCCATGACACACTTCATTGCAACGTACACATACGGAGCGCAGTCGCTTATCGACGAAACACGTCCCGCCCACCGCTCCTTCATCGCCCGACTCAAAGATCAGGGCAACGTCATTGCCGCAGGACCGTACGGCGATGGGGCCGAGTCGGTGATCATCCTGAGACTCCCAGACGGGGCGTCGTTGGGGGATGCCGCCGAGCTGTTGGCAGATGACCCCTACCTGACCGCTGGTGCCCTGGCTGACCGTGAGTTCCGTGAGTGGAACCCAGTGATCAACGTCTGGGAGTAGTTTTTAGCTCCTGGGTTTTGTGGATAACAAAGCCTGGTAGGTGACGTGTCAACGCGGTTATCCACAGGTGCGATTGACTGCCCTTTCGCTGGTGCTGCCGAGCGTTTAATGTGCGAGATATGACACGATTCGCGGAATTCCTCGGGGCACTCAGCACCGGCGTAGACACCCTGGCATCCTTTGAACGCCAGGCGGCGCTGGCTGCCGGTGTGAGTGCCACCCGCGTCCGCGAATGGGAACGCGTCTTCGAGGTCTACTACGGATCCACCTCATGGACGGTCAAACAACACACAGCCGTAGAACGGGCGCGCGTGGGACAGTTCTCTATTGACCAGCTGGTGTACATCGAAAACCGCATCAAGCATGTGGAGCCCCAGGCGTTGCGGTGGAAACTACGCCTGGCTCTCTTGGACGCGCCGGGCGACTATGCATCCCTGACTCGAGCGGCGAAACAAATTGTGCCGGTACCTGAGACGCGTTCACCTCGCCCCGGGGTGACCTTCACTGGATCCCGGGGAGGTTACCGCTCAATGATGGTAACAACCCACGAGCGTGACATTGCGGATATTGAATTTAACGTGACGCGCAACGTTGACCCCACCCGTCCTGTAGCGCCGCAGCTGGTGGAGCCATTCATGTCGCTTATCCGCAACGGCGGTACTGGTGTCGCACATGCTGTACCGCGTCCACTGCTCCTGGTGCCACTACCGGACTATACTCGCATCGTCGCGGGCAACGGGGATGAAGTGGTGCTCGGGCTTTCTGACGGCACCACCATCACCGGCGCTGACTACCTCCAGAAGCATCATGGCGCCGAACTGGAGGTGGCACTCTTCCACCCGGAGGAAGGCGCGGTGAACCTTTACCGCACCCAGCGCCTAGCCAACCAGAAGCAGCGCGACCTAGCGCGGGCCACACTCACCACGTGCCCAGTCCCCGGTTGCCGCCATGGCGCTGATTCCTGCGAAATTCACCACATCACGGCCTGGAAGCATGGTGGCGAGACAAACATGGCCAATCTGGCGGTGCTGTGCAGGTATCACAACCGGGTCAATGATGATGACCCATACCGAAATTGGCGCGGGCGCGTGGCTATGATGCGTGGCACACCCACTTGGGTCTCCCCGCGTGGCCGACCCGCCGCGAACCCGCGCCACCCATTCGGAGCGATGCGTTCACTGTATGGACGGTGATCCCGCGATCTAGCGGGCACCACCGCGCTTGACATCCAGGTGCGAGGTCTCCCGCGAGCCGGTGGCGGTGTGGTCACCCTTACCCGACGTTGCCGGGTCATCGATCCACTCTATGTGGTTACCGTGGGCATCCACTTTCCGACGATTCCCGTGGTCATCATAGTCAACGTGGTACTTCGCTGCGTCGCGTTCAAGCACGCCTGCTTTGATATCGGCACGTTCCTTAATGATCGATGCCACAGCCGTCACGATAAGCACGGCCACGATAATCACGAGCGACAGCACGGTGCTGACCTCAGGCACGTTGACGTTCTGGCCACCGTTGACAAAGGACAGGTTGTTCTCGTGCAGAGCATGAAGCAGCAGCTTCACACCGATGAATCCAAGCACCACCGCAAGGCCGTAGGGCAAGTAAACGAGCTTATCCAGTAGACCGTTGAGCAAGAAGTACAGCTGACGCAACCCCAACAACGCAAAAGCGTTGGCAGTGAACACCAGGAATGCTTCCTGCGTGATGCCGTAGATGGCCGGGATGGAGTCGAAGGCGAACATCACGTCGATAAAGCCAATGGACAGCAGCGCCACGAACAGCGGGGTGACTGCTTTTTTGCCTGCTTCCGTGGCGGAGAACAAACGGTCGCTGTGATACGACTTCGTCACGGGGATGACCTTGCGCAGTGTCTTGACCACGAACATGTCGTTCGGGTCCGGATCTTCCTGGTCAGTAGCCTCGTCGTAGACCAGCTTGATCGCGGTGTACAGCAGGAACGCAGCGAAGATATAGAAGACGTCCGACCAAGCCTCAATGATCACCGCACCGAGCAAGATGAATGCCAAACGGCAGATCAACGCGATCACAATACCGATGAGGAGCACCTTCTGCTGATACGCGCGCGGGATCTTAAACGCGCCCATGACCAGCGCGAATACGAACAGGTTGTCCACGCTGAGTGAGAGCTCCGTGATGTAGCCCGTGAAGAACTGCACGCCGTGTTCGGCATCCCACAGCCACCACACGATGCCGCCGAAGATGCAAGCCATCGTCATGTAGAACGCTGCCCAGCCACCTGATTCTTTCATGGACGGCTCGTGCGGCGTGCGCACGTGGGACACGAAGTCAAAGATGAAGAAGCCAAGGATCACCGCTGAGGTGATCAGCCAAATAGAAAGGGGCACATGCATGTACGCAACCTCCGGTTGAGATGAAAAAATAACCGGAGGTCTCCCCCACCCTTTCGCATGGTGGGCCGCCTGGACCGGGAACCTCTTAACTGGGTTAGCCGTGTTGACGATCCAAGGCGCTTTTGGGGTACTCCCCTCCAACAGGAAGCAACCCTACTTGATCGCTCCAGCGAGCACACACCCCGACCCGCAGCGCCGACGCTTAGACAGCGAAAGGGTCGTCGTCGGCATCGAGGTTAAGCCGGAGCTCAATCGCGTCAGCGATGTCGGAGACGAATTCTTCACCGTAGCGGTCCGCAACGAACGCTGCGGCCATGTCGGTTCCAGCGGCAACTCCCGGCGATGTCCACCGGTCGCGGTCATGCGCCCACCGCGCAGAGCGGCGCCACTCAATATTCTCGCCGAAGCTCGTGGCCCAATCGAAAGCTCTCTTGTTGCTCGTCGCAGTGTATCCCTCGAGCAAGCCCGCAACAGCGAGAAGCGCGGATCCCGTGCACACCGACATCAGGATCTGCCGCCCGGCGGACATCGCCTTCAACTGGGCAAGAAAGTGGTCGTCTTCCACCAGCCGGCGCGTCCCCATGCCACCCGGCACGAACAGCACATCCCCGGTTGTCGAACTGAAGTCGCCGTCGACGCCGAGTCGGACACCTTGAGAACTCGTGACGGAACCACCATCCGCTGAAAGCATTTCCACGTCGAAGTCGTCGACTTTGGACAGCACTTCTACTGGGCCGGCCACATCGAGCAGCTCAACATCGTCGAAAAGAACAACAGAGAACCGGAACCCGGGAGTAGTGCCCATCGGTTAAAACGCGCCCCCGGTCGGGTTGTAGGTCGCCTTCACGGTCTGAGTCTCGCCGTCCGCCGCAGGGGAGTCATCGCCGGCGGGATCACCGGCGGACGAGTCGTCGTCAAGCTCTTGCTGGGCGAGCACTTCCTTGGGGGCCTCGGCAGGGTCAGCACCCTTGATCATCCAGATGATGGTGTCCAGCTCCTCTGGCTTCACCAACACCTCGCGGGCCTTCGAACCCTCGGATGGGCCAACAACGCCGCGGGATTCCATGAGGTCCATGAGACGACCGGCCTTGGCGAAACCGATGCGCAGTTTGCGCTGCAGCATCGAGGTCGACCCGAGCTGCGACGTCACGACAAGCTCGACCGCCTCGAGCAGGTCGTCCATGTCCTTGCCGATCTCCTCGTCGATATTCTTCTTTTCCGGCGCCTTCTCCTCGGTAACACCCTCGGTGTAGTGTGGCTCGCCCTGCTCCTTGACAGCCTCCACAACAGCCTGGATCTCTTCATCGGAGACGAACGCACCCTGCATACGCTGTGGCTTGCCAGCGCCCTGCGGAATGAACAGTGCATCGCCCATACCGATGAGCTTCTCCGCACCGGCCTGGTCCAAGATCACACGAGAGTCCGTAAGCGATGAGGTGGCAAACGCCAACCGCGACGGAACGTTCGTCTTAATCAGACCAGTGACAACGTCCACGGACGGGCGCTGTGTTGCCAGAACAAGGTGGATCCCGGCAGCACGCGCCTTCTGGGTGATGCGGACGATGGAGTCCTCGATCTCCTTCGGTGCAGTCATCATAAGGTCCGCCAGCTCGTCGACGACACAGATGATGAGCGGGTACGGACGCACCTCACGCTCCGACCCGGGTGGCGCGGTATATTCGCCAGCGCGGACTTTCGCGTTGTAGTCCTTAATGTGCCGCACGCGCGCGGACTTCATGTCCATATAGCGCTGTTCCATCTCCTCCACCAACCACTGCAACGCGGCGGCAGCCTTCTTCGGCTGGGTGATGATCGGGGTGATCAGATGCGGAATTCCCTCGTACGGCGTGAGCTCCACCATCTTCGGGTCGACCAGGATCAGCCGGACCTCCTCGGGGGTCGCACGCGTGAGCAGTGACACGAGCATCGAGTTCACAAACGCGGACTTACCGGAACCGGTCGAACCAGCTACGAGCAGGTGCGGCATCTTCTGCACCGATGCCGAGACAAAGTCTCCTTCGATGTTCTTGCCCATCCCGATAAGCATCGGGTCGTGGTCACCACGAACATTCGGGGCGTCGAGCACATCACGCAGGCGCACCATTTCGCGGTCGGCGTTCGGGACCTCAATACCCACGGCGGATTTTCCGGGGATCGGGGTGAGCAGCCGGACATTGTCCGTCGCCACAGCGTAAGCCAAGTTGGACTGCAGGTTGGTGATCTTGGAGACCTTCACACCGGGGCCCAGCTCAACTTCGTAGCGCGTCACTGTAGGGCCACGGGAGAAGCCGGTCACCTGGGCATCGACGTTGAATTCTTCGAAGACCTCCGTGATCGCCTCAATCATGCGGTCATTGGTCTCAGTACGCTTCTTTGGGGTTTTGCCTGCAATGAGAAGGCTGGTGGGCGGGAGCTTATAGTCGGTTGTGGTCACGGGTACGCGGGCCGAAGGCTTCTCCACGTCTCCCGCGCCCTTCTCCGAATTCGGCGTTGCCCCAGGCACCGCTGCAGCATCGATTCCAGATCGAGCGATGATCGCCTTGCGCATCTCTTCCCTGGAAGCGGAAACTGCATCGGTTGCGGTCTCCGACACAGATGTAGGACGATCGAGAATCTTCGTCTCAGTGTCCACTTCATCCACGATGGAGGGAGCCACTCCCACCTTCTTGCGGGTGGAGCGTTTCTTTTGGGGTTCCTCGGGGGTGGGGTCCGCGTCGAAAAGCGTGGGCTCATCGACAGGATAGTTGTCCATCGGTGTGCGGCGCCGGGCACGCGGACGGCCTTCCGCGATGGCATCGATGTCATCGTCGGCGTCCGTATAAAGGTCCTCCTCCGGGTCGGGGGTATGAGCGCTGCTTGCGATGGAGCCGAACAGTCCACGGATGAAGTCAAAGGATTCGCGCACCGTAATACCGGTGGCCAACAGTGCGGCGTACACGATCACAAGTCCCAGAAGTGGCACGGCGACGAACGGTGTAAAACCAGCGCTGAGCGGCCCACCGATGAACGCGCCGACAGCACCGCCCGCTATACGACGTTCATCCCATTCCGCCGGGGAACCCGCAAGAATATGGATTAAACCAAGCATGCACACCGCGATGATCGTCAGCCCGGCCCCACTGTGCGCACGTTCAGAGGCAGACTCCCCGAGACCGAGCATCAGAGCAATGGCGATGCCTACGAGCACCACCGGCAGCACCAACGCACCAGCACCAATAACCCAGGAGGTGCCACTAGCGATCAGCGCACCAACCGGTCCGGCAACATCCAGCCACACCGATGCACCAAGCACGGCGGCAAGACCAATCAGCACCAAGCCGATCGCGTCCGCACTGGGGGCTCGACGAAGGCTCACATCCTCCTCACTTTCTTCGTATGTGTCGGTTGTGGCGGCGTCATAGCTCTCATCGTTTTCCGCGCGACGACGGCGTCGCTCCTGGCCACCAACAGCCTTAAAGGCTCCCGTAATATCGCGCGCGGCGTTACCCATGCCCCGGCCAACAGCACCCACTGCGGAACCAACCCTCTCATCGGGGACATCGGCTGCACGTGAGGAGGAACGGTGGCTGTAGCTACCGCTCGAACGCTTCGTGCGCCCTTTGGGGCCCGTCTGTGAGCGGCCTTTATTGCGGCGTGAGGTACTGGTGGCAGACATGGGGACCACTGTAGTACCTTGCACACCTCAAATCACATATGCCACACCAGCCTAGGTGGGTCTAGATATGACGCTTGACAGCCACAATATCCTCCGGATCTCCACTGACCTCAACCTCGACCTTGTCACGGCCGGTCACCCACAACAGCAGCTCTCCTGGTTCACCGTTCACGCGCACGACACGGGAACCGTCCGCAGCCACTCCTCTCTTTCCTCCGAGCGTCACCGCCGGCACGCGTGGCGGGGTGAGAATCACCGGGACACCCCCACTTGAGAGAGCCAACTTTCCCATCATGACTGCTGCGGACATGAGCTTCTTCTCCACAGACTCGGAGAACTCGCGAGGTTCCAGCGAGCGATCACCACCACGCCGCACATCCTCATGGTGGATGAAGTTCTCCGACACGTTGATCAGCGAATCAAGTGGCTTCACAAACACCGGTGGCCCGGCTGCCCACTCGCGCACCACATCCTCGTAGTTGCGCTGCTTCACCGCCTTCTCAGCAGACGCCGTCACCGATTTCATTGCCGGCACCAGGTAGCCAACTGCCCGGTGGGGCTGGTTCTCCCGGATGTACATATGTGCCGCTAGATCCCGGGTTGTCCACCCTGCGCACAGCGTCGGCGCATCCGGCCCCAATTCCAGGAACAACTGAGCAAGCTTTGCACGTTCAGACTGTTGAAACGTCATGTCGCCCAGAATAACGCGAAGCCCCGCTCCCGAGGGTGGGAACGGGGCTTCAGGCAAGCGCCAAAAAGCGAAACGCTACAGTGATTCGCGCGATGCCTCGACTTCCTCCGTGGGCACAGGAGTGACATCGTCAGCATTCATTGGCACGACCGTGGGCAAAATGACAGGCTCACGCTTGTACTTCTGCTCGATCGTGCGAGAAATGCGGCGACGCAACTGCTGGACCATACGGTACGGGTCGTTCTCGCCCTCGGCGGCGAGGTCGTACATCGTATTCTCCACCAGCTCGACGATGACGGGCTTGACCTCACGGTCATCATCGATAAGGCCCGTGGTGGACACCGTCGGCTTCTCAATGAGGCGACTCGTGCGGTCATCGATCACACAAGTGATGGAGATGACGCCACCGGCAGCCAAATTGGTGCGGTCCGCGAGCACGTCCGGGTCAACGTCACCCATCGTCGTGCCGTCAACGTACAGGTTGCCCACCTGGTACTGGCCGGCGACCTTCACCCGGCCGTCAACCAGGTCCACGACAACACCGTTCTGCGCCAGCACCGTGTTCTCTGGCTTCACACCAGTAGCGATAGCCAGCTCCTTATTGGCGCGCAGGTGGCGCCACTCACCGTGTACCGGCATGGCGTTGCGAGGGCGAGCCATGTTGTAGAGGAACAGCAGCTCGCCGGCGTAACCGTGGCCGGAAGCGTGGACATGTGCCTCGTCGTTGGTGATCACGTGCGCGCCGATCTGCGCGAGGTTGTTGATCACAGCGAACACTGCTTCCTCGTTGCCCGGGATAAGCGATGAGGACAGGATGATCGTGTCACCGTCACGCACCGTGATCTGGCGGTGCTCACGGCGGGACATGCGCGACAGCGCTGCCATCGGCTCACCCTGCGTACCGGTGGTAATAAGCATGACGCGGTGCGGCGCCATCTTCGCGGCCTCTTCGATAGGAATGATGGTGCCCTTCGGGGCGCGCAGCAGGCTCATCTTCTCCGCTATCTCCATGTTGCGGATCATGGAGCGGCCGTTGAACGCAACTTTGCGGCCGGAAGCCACGGCAGCGTTGACCGCCATCTGCACACGCGACACGTTGGACGCAAAAGACGCGAGAACAACACGCTGTTTAGCGGCCTGCACGATTCGGATGAGGTTCTCCTCAATGCCAGCCTCAGAGGCGGAAATGCCCGGAATGGTGGCATTGGTGGAGTCACACAGGAACAGGTCAATACCTTCGTCGCCGTAGCGGGCAAGCGCCGGCAGATCGGTGGGCTTGTTGTCGTACGGAGTCATGTCGACCTTGACGTCACCGGTCATGCAGACGGTGCCCGCACCAGTCTTGATCACAACGCCAAGGCAGTCCGGGATGGAGTGCCCAACGTGGAAGAAGCGCACGTTGTACGGGCCGACGGTAATCTCCGACTTCTCATTGACCTCGTGCAGCTTCGGGCGCTGGCGGTGCTCCTTGGTCTTCGCCGCGATGAGCGCGTTAGTGAACTTCGCGGAGTAAATCGGGATGTCTGGGCGCAGCTTAAGCAGCCACGGGATTGCACCAATGTGGTCCTCGTGCCCGTGCGTAACGACGAGCCCGTCGACCTTATCCAACTTATTCTCAATCGGACCGAAGTCCGGCAGGATGAGGTCCACGCCCGGCTCATCAGAGGACGGGAACAGAACACCACAGTCCACGATGAGCAGACGACCGTTGTACTCAAACACGGTCATGTTGCGGCCAATCTCAGAGATGCCACCAAGAGCGTAAATACGCAGCGCGCCATTCGTAGGCTTCTGCGGTTCCGGCAAACGCTTGGTCAAGTCCGCGCCCTGCATGCCCCTCACTGGGTTGCGGCGATTGTCCCCGCCGCGTCCGCGACCACGGCCCCGGCCACGACCACGGTTGCGGTTTCCACCACCGTTGTTACCCCCGTGGCCACGGTTATTATTGCCACCTTTACCGTTGTTACCGCCATTGCCACCGTCGTTACGGCTTTCCTGCGGTTGGGTGTCAGCGGTTTGGAACACCGGCTGCTGGTCGCTCGTCTCCGGCGGGCCCGCCTTACGGGTCACCTTGCGCGAGCGGTTACGGGTTTCGTTCATACTTAAAGGACTCCAGCCTTTTCCATGTCATGGCGGAGCGCCTCCAGCTGCGTTTCGTCGGGTGCGACGATGGGCAGGCGGGGGTCTCCGACCTCAATGCCCTGCAGGCGCAGGGCGGCTTTTGCAAATGTCACTCCACCGAGCACGGCTTGCTGTCCAGCGAGCACGCACATGGTGGTGGCGTTGATTTCCCGCGCGCGGGCGAGGTCGCCTTCCTCGAAGCTTGTAACCATTTCTCTCATAAGACCTGGGGCTGCGTGGGCAACAACGGAGATAACTCCGGTTGCGCCGACGGAGAACCACGGCAGGTTGAGAACGTCGTCGCCAGAGTACCAGGCCAACCCGGTGTCATTGATAATCGTGGTGGCTTCTAGCAGGTCACCTTTGGCGTCTTTGACAGCTTTGATGGTGGGCAGTTGTGCCAGGGCGCGAATTGTTGCGCCGGCGATGGGGATAGCAGAGCGTCCTGGGATGTCGTAGAGGCAAACGGGCAGATCGGTGGCCTGGGCAACAGCAGTGAAGTGCGCAAGCAGTCCCGCCTGAGAGGGCTTGGAGTAGTACGGAGTGACGACGAGGAGGGAGTCAGCACCAGCATCACGAGAAGCTTGCGCCAAAGCTATCGACGTCCGCGTGTCATTCGTTCCTGCCCCCGCCATGATCTTCACGCGGTCCCCCAATTCAGAGCGCACCGCCTTGATCAGTTCGATTTTCTCCTCGGGGCTCGTTGTTGGGGATTCACCCGTGGTGCCACCAAGGATGAGGGAATCGACACCATTGTCTACCAGGTGGACAGCCAACTTTCGTGCAGCGGCGAGATCCAACTCGCCGCTTGTGTCAAACGGGGTGACCATGGCAACGCCGATGGTTCCGAACTCATCTGCACCAGTTTGTGCTTTCGTTGAAATGCCCATGGGTACATAGGGTACATTCTTTGTCCCGCCCATCGGCCACCGGCGGGGTTCAATAGAACTATCCGACGTAGGGGCTTGTGGCCATAACGCTTCCGTCTGCAAGGGTGCTGATGAGGAAGTCGTCGAAAAGCGAAGGCGCCTGTTTCTTCAATACCTCAAGAATGGCGATGGCGAGTTCACGAATTTCTACATCCGCGTGTTCGCTGGCGCGCGCGGCGATGAAGTCGCGCCATGCGCGGTAGTTGCCAGTGACCACGAAACGCGTTTCGGTGGCGTTGGGCAGGATGGCGCGGGCAGCTTGGCGCGCCTTTTTCTTGCGCAGTAGTGCGTTGGGTTCGTCGTCGAGGTTACTTTCGAGTGCGCCGAGGAGTTCCTCGTAGACAAAGCGTGTCTCATCGACTGCGGCGAGGAAGATATGGCGCAGATCCTCGTCTTCCGCAATCGCGTCGGGGATGACCACGTTGGCTTCGCGCGCGGGCACAAAACGCTGGGAGAGCTGGGAGAAAGACAGGTGGCGGTGTCGCAGTAGCTCATTTCCCGCTGCACGGGAGAGGCCACGGATGTACAACGTTGCGGTGGCATGCTCCAGCAGTGCATCGTGCCCAACCTCGAGGATGTGACGCAGGTAGGCCCCGTTGGCAGCGGTGTGCGGGTTGGGTTTGTTGAAGGTTTCGTAGCAGGCTCGCCCCGCAAATTCGACGAGCGCCTCCGCGTCGGTGGAGTCCGGGTCTTGCTCCCAGTCCACGTCGGCAGGGGCTGCGAAGGAGGTGGCGGCGATGAGTTGAACGTGAAGATTTTTACTCTGTGACATTTACAGGCCCAGGTAGGAGTCGAGGCCGATGGTTAGGCCGGGGTGGTCCGCAACGCCACGCACACCGGTGAGCACGCCGGGCACGAATGAGTCGCGGCCGTAGGAATCTTGGCGGATGGTCAGCGTTTGGTCGGTGGTGCCGAAGATGATGTCTTCGTGCGCAACCATGCCCTGCATGCGTACTGCGTGCACCTTCACACCGTCGACGTCAGCGCCGCGGGAGCCATCGAGGGCTTGCTCGGTCGCATCGGGCATTGGACCCATCTTTGCTTCAGCGCGCGCCTCCGCAATCCCCTGCGCCGTCTTCTGTGCCGTGCCAGATGGCGCATCCAGCTTGTTCGGATGGTGGTATTCAACAACTTCAGCGGAGTCGAAGAACGGGGCAGCCTGGCGGGCAAAGGCCATGGCCAGCACCGCGGAGATGGCAAAGTTCGGGGCAATGAGGACACCCACGCTCTCGTTGGCAGCGCACCAGTCGCGCACCTGCTGGTAGCGCTCCTCGTCAAAGCCAGTCGTGCCAACAACGGCGTGGATGCCGTTGTTAATACAGAACTCCAGGTTGCCCATCACGGCGCTCGGGGTGGTGAAGTCAACGATGACCTGAGCACCGCTTTCTACCAAAACGTCGAGGGAATCACCGGAATCCACCTCCGCGACCAATTCCAGGTCAGCGGCGGCATTGACCCCTGCCACAACCGCTGACCCCACGCGCCCTTTTGCTCCGAGAACTCCCACTTTGATGGCCATGGCTGTCAACCCCTTGAGATCTTGTGATTCTTCGTTTTATTCTGCTCCGCCCCACTCTATCGCCTGCACCCGGAAGCGATAGCTCCGCCTTGCCTCCGACGGGGGATGAGATTGTCCGATAAACTACAACATATGAAACACCAGTCACACGCGTTAACACTCGCTCTCCTGACGGTCAGCGCCTTGGGCATGGCCGCGTGCTCACCTTCGGAAAGCATTTCAGAGCCGAACGGAAACCCCTCCCCCTCCACTACAACTGACACCAAGACAGTCGTTGCGTCCACGATCGACAACCAGGACGTTCCCGGGGATTACTCCACAGAACCCACGGGAACCTTCACGGGCTCGAACATGCCGGAGCTGCGCACCGCTGATATCCGCTCAGGTTCCCACGAAGGCTATGACCGCGTTGTCTTCGAATTCGAGGGCGATGGCACGCCAGAGTTTCTTGCGGGCTACTCCGATGAACCTCTTCAGCAGGCCTCCGGCCTTCCGGTGGAGGTCCCGGGTGAGGCAGCCCTGGAGATCACCATCCACGGCACTTCCCTCGACCAAACCCCGGACGCCAAGTACGCCGGCAAAACCACCCTTGGGCTTGCCTCGGGCAACATCAAGGACGTGACTAATAGTGGCACCTTCGAGGGTGTTTCCCAGTACTTCATAGGGCTGGACAAACAGCGCCCGTACAAAGTGACAGTGTTGGAAAACCCGACGCGTGTCGTCGTGGACATTCAGAAGTAGGCTCCCGATCATGTTCCACGCCCGCCATGTAGCTGTGGTGTGTAGTACATTGTTCGCGGCCATGTCGGCAGGCGCATGCTCACAGCTGCAAGAACCTGACGAAGCCGTGATGACACTGCGCGAATCAGCTCCCCCGAACACCATCACCACAACGGTAGAAACAACGGAGAAAGCCGCCCCCGAGCCACCGGTCGCGCACGGTTTTGGCACCGACCGCGTGGAAATTAGGGATCACCGAGACGGCTCCTACAAAGTCACCGGTGTCCGCATCGGCGCGCACGACACCTTTGATCGCCTTGTCTTCGACATCGGCGGCACTGGCACACCGTGGATTTTTGCGCAGTACGACGATCACCCCAGCCAACAAGGATCTGGCTTCGATGTTCACGTCAACGGTGGCGCCGCACTCCTCGTACTCGTGCGCGGAGTGAATGATCCCTATGAAGCCCCACAAGGCTCAGACGGGCACGCCCCGAGTATCACCGACGTTGTCTACCAAGGCTGGGATGAAGGCGATTCCAGGTGGTACATCGGCGTGGACAAGAAACGCCCCTTCAAGGTTGAAGTGATTGAAAACCCGACGCGCGTGGTCGTGGACTTCCAAAAGTAACGCACAACAAGGCCCCGGCTAGTTCAGTTCACAGTGAACTAGCCGGGGCTTCGTCGATAAGCAGGAGCTTAGTCTTCGACTGGGACGAGCGAGATCTTGCCGCGGTTATCGATGTCCGCGATCTCAACCTCGATCTTGTCGCCAACGTTGACTACATCCTCCACATTCTCAATACGCTTGTTGCCACCAAGCTTGGAAATGTGCACCAGGCCATCACGACCCGGCGTGAGGGACACGAACGCACCAAAAGCAACCGTCTTCACAACAGTGCCCAGGTAACGCTCCCCCACCTTCGGCTGCTGCGGGTTCGCAATCGAGTTGATCTGCTCAATCGCAGCGTCTGCACCTTCACCCGTGGCAGCGGCAACGTAGATGGTGCCGTCATCCTCGATGGAGATGTCAGCGCCCGTCTCCTCCGTGATCTGGTTGATGGTCTTGCCCTTCGGGCCGATCACCTCACCGATCTTGGACACAGGCACGTGCACGGTGGTGATCTTCGGGGCCAGCGGGCTCATCTCATCCGGGCCCTCGATGATCTCAGCCATCGTGTCCAGGATGGTCCCGCGGGCTTCCTTGGCTTGGGTGAGCGCGTTAGCCAGAACGTCGGACGGGATGCCGTCAAGCTTGGTGTCCAGCTGCAGGGCGGTGATGAAATCCGGGGTGCCGGCAACCTTGAAGTCCATGTCGCCGAATGCATCCTCAGCACCGAGGATGTCGGTCAGCGCAACGTATTTGGTCTCACCGTCAACCTCACCGGAAACAAGGCCCATGGCGATACCAGCAACCGGCGCAGCCAGTGGCACACCAGCGTTGTAGAGCGACAGCGTCGATGCACACACAGAACCCATGGAGGTCGAACCGTTGGAGCCCAGCGCCTCAGAGACCTGCCGGATCGTGTACGGGAACTCCTCCTTGGACGGAATCACTGGCACGAGGGCACGCTCAGCCAGCGCGCCGTGGCCGATCTCGCGGCGCTTCGGCGAACCAACGCGACCGGTCTCACCGGTGGAGTACGGCGGGAAGTTGTAGTGGTGGATGTAGTGCTTGGAGGTCTCCGGGTGGAGTGCGTCTAGGTGCTGCTCCATCTTCAACATGTCCAAGGTGGTCACGCCGAGAATCTGGGTTTCACCACGCTCGAACAGAGCGGAGCCGTGGGCACGCGGAATCAGTTCCACTTCGACGCCGAGGTCGCGGATGTCGGTGACCCCACGGCCGTCGATACGGAAGCCCTCGGTGAGGATCTTCTCGCGCACGATTTGTTTCATCAGCGCGTTGTAGGCGGCACGGATCTGCTTGGATGCGTCCTCAGCGGTGAAGGAGGACAGCAGGTTCTCCTCAATCTCCTCCATGTACTCATTGGTCGCGTCATCGCGCTCAGCCTTACCCGCGATGGTGAGCAGCTTGGCCAGCTTCTTGGAGGCCTTCTTCTCCACAGCGTCAAAGACCTCATCGCTGTATGCCGGGAAGAGAGGGAATTCCTGCGCTTCCTTCGCGGTCTTCTCAGCCAGAACATTCTGCGCCTCGCACAAGGTCTTGATGTAGGGCTTCGCCGCCTCCAGCCCCTCGGCGACGGTCGCTTCCGTCGGTGCTGGCGCGCCGTCAGCCACCAGCTTCATCACGTTCACGCCCGCGCCAGCTTCCACCATCATGATGGCAACGTCCTGGACCTTGCGGCGACCTTTTCGCTTCTCGACGATGCGGCCGGCCACGACCATTTCGAACACAGCCTTCTCGTGCTGCTCGTGGTTCGGGAACGCGACCCACTGGCCCTTTGGATGTCTGTCATCAGCGATGAGCGCCATGCGCACGCCACCAACAGCGCCAGATACCGGCAGACCAGACAGCTGCGTTGCAGCCGATGCGCCGTTGATAGCTACAACGTCGTAGTACTCCTCTGGGTCCCAGCTCATCACAGTGATGACAACCTGGACCTCATTACGCAGGCCCTTGACAAAGGTCGGGCGCAGCGGACGGTCAATCAGGCGGCAGGCCAGAATCGCCTGCGTGGACGGGCGGCCTTCACGGCGGAAGAACGAGCCCGGAATCTTTCCAGCGGCGTACATGCGCTCTTCCACGTCAACGGTGAGTGGGAAGAAGTCAAAGCCTTCGCGTGGCTGGTTGGATGCGGTAGTGGTGGCCAGCAGCATTGTGTCGTCGTCGAGGTAGGTGGTCACCGAGCCGTCAGCCTGGCGCGCAAGCTGTCCGGTTTCAAACCGGACGGTACGGGTGCCAAAGTCGCCGTTGTCCAGAATGGCAGTTGCTTCGGTCAGGCCGAATTCCTCATCAATGTGGAATTCAACGGAGTTGTCCGGGGTGTGCTTTGTGTTCTTGCTCAACAGATCCCTTTCATGGGTTCGTGGCGGTCGTCGGTGCCGCCGAGGTGAATCTTTTGGTTGCACCCAGGCACACTACCAGCTAGCCACGTAAAACACCGTATGCGCGCGAAAAACGGCCGCCAAACGATGACGGCCGTTGTTCGTGCTGGAAGAAAAGCTTTTTGCTTATCGGCGCAGCCCCAGACGCGAAATCAGCTCACGGTAACGCTCAACGTTATTCTCGCGCAGGTACTTCAGCAGACCGCGGCGACGACCAACGAGCAGCAGCAAACCACGACGGGAGTGGTGATCGTGCTTGTGGTCCTTGAGGTGCTCGGTGAGGTTATTGATGCGCTCGGTGAGCAGGGCAACCTGAGCCTCCGGGGAACCAGTGTCGGTCTCATGCAGGCCGTATTCCTTGAGGATCTCGGCCTTCTTCTCAGTGGTCAAAGCCATGGAAAGTGTTCTCCTTGGTTATTTCAGTTCGCATTCATCGGAAAGTCAGTGGCGGGGACTGCTGCGAACCACAGTCACGCGTTGCCGCTACCGAATTGGAAAGAGTACCGCACCGCGGGCGGAAACTGTTAATCCCGCTAGCTCTTCTCAGCCAGGCCGGTGAGGCGGCGCATGAATTCATCAAGGAAGCGCTGCTTGTCCACTGCGACGGCAACCTTGGCTGTCTTCGTCTCGTCATTGAGCCGAGTTTCATCACCGATGGTGCGTCCGCGGGTCTCCCCCTCGGTGTCGACCTTGAGGTTAATGTCCAATGTGGCCACTAGTGTCGGGTCAATGGCCACACCAACAGCCAGCGGGTCGTGCAGACCGCAGCCACCCAGATGTGGCGCGGTGGTGTCATAGGCACCGATGTAGTAATTCGTGGCTGCTGCGAGGAAGTCACCGCCCGGAGTGCCCAGCGCTTCCCACTGAGCCGTTTCATTGGTGGTCAGAAGAGTCTGCAGTGTGACATCCAAACCGATCATCGTGATGTCTTTCATGCTGCGGAAGATCGCGTCGGTTGCCTCCGGGTCCTGGTTGACGTTGGCCTCAGCCCACGGCGACACGTTGCCGGGGACGGTGAGCACACCACCCATCATGACGATGTGGGCTTTCTCCGCAAATGTCTTGCTCACCTTTGCTGCAGCAGCAATGGTGGTAGATGGACCGGTGGGAACAATGACGAGCTCATCGCCGTACTTCTCCACCGATTCCACGAGGAAGTCCACCGCGGACTTCGGCTCCACCCGGCGCGCGGGCTCCGGTAGCTCTGCTTCGCCGATGCCGTTCTTGCCGTGGATGAACTCGGAGATCTCCAGCACCTCAAAGGACTCTTTCGCGCTGGCATGGCCAGGGCCAGCAAACACTGGGACGTCAGTGCGGCCAAAGAGTTCAAGGATGGCCAGGGTGTTGCGCACACCAGTTTCCACAAGCACGTTGCCATACGTGCCCGTCACACCGATGAGGTCTACTTCCTCCGAGCCCAGTGCGTAGGCGAGAGCGAGGGCATCATCGATGCCGGTATCTAGGTCCAGAATCATTTTGCGGGTCATGGGGCCCCAGCCTATCCGGTGAACCTCTAAGCGCGCTCAAGCAGGGTGCGCACGGTTGCCACGTCGCGCGCCATGTTCTCCAGCAATTCATCGACGGAATCAAACTTCACCATGTCGCGCACCTTCGCAATGAATTCCACGCGCGCGAGCCGCCCGTACAGATCTGCGTCGCGGTCAAGTACGAAGGACTCCACGCTACGGCGCGCATCACCAAAAGTGGGGTTCGTGCCCACGGAGATCGCCGCCGGATAACAGACCTCTAATTCCATGTCCCCGTCGATGGGGCCGGTTCCCTCTTCCGGCAGCACGGTGAACCAGCCGGCATACACGCCATCCCCCGGCACGGCTTCGTTATCGCCAACGTATTGGTTCGCGGTCGGGTAACCCAATTCGCGGCCACCGCGTCCGGCGCCGCGCTCCACACGTGCGGTCACAGAGAACGCACGGCCAAGAAACTCAGAGGCTTGGCCCACTTCACCTTCGGCGAGAGCGTGTCGGATGGAGGTGGAGCAGACGCGGGAGGAGCCGTCAAAAAGCAACGGAACAATGTCCACGTCGACGCCGTATTTTTCGCCGAGCTCCTGCATCGTGCGCGCCGTGCCCAACCCACCCGCGCCGAAGGTGAAGTTCTCCCCCACGACGACGCGGGAAGCATGGAGCTTATCGACGATCACCTGCACAAAATAGTCCTCCGGGCTCTCCCCCGCGAGCTCTTTGGTGAAGTCAATGACCAGCATGTAATCAACGCCGAGCGACTCAATGAGACGGGCGCGCTCCGTCAACGGCATGAGCACATCGGGTGTGTGCTCGGGCGCGAAGACAGCAACTGGGTGCGGGTCGAAGGTCATCAACACACTCGGCGCACCGGCTTCGCGGGCGCGATCCACCGCATGCCCGATGAGCTTCTGGTGTCCGCGGTGCACCCCGTCGAAGACCCCGATGGTGACCACCGGTCCATTCAGACCGGCGGGAACCTCAGCGAGCCCTGACAAAATATCCACTCGCGACAGCGTAGTGCATAGGGTTAGTGCTATGAACCTTGGCCAAAACCCTGACCCTCTGTCCACCTCCGGCATCGTCGTGGTGGATAAACCGGCTGGCATGACCAGCCATGATGTTGTGGCACGTTTGCGGCGCTTTTTTGGAACCCGCAAGGTAGGGCACGCCGGCACGCTCGACCCAATGGCCACCGGTGTCCTTGTTGCCGGCATTGAGCGCGGCACGAAGCTGCTGGCTCACCTCGTGGCCGATGACAAGGTGTACTCCACCACCATCCGCTTGGGCGCTTCCACCACGACGGATGATGCGGAGGGCGACATCGTCTCGCAGACGGACGCTTCCGCGCTCACCGATGAGGCGATCATGGCCAAAGTCGCCGCGCTAACCGGGGACATCATGCAGGTGCCATCCAAGGTTTCCGCCATCAAGATCGACGGCAAGCGCGCTCACGAGCTCGTGCGCGAAGGCAAAGAAGTGGTCATCCCGGCTCGACCGGTGACGGTGTTTAGCTTCGACGTGTCGCAGATTCGCCACGAAGGTTCTTTCGTCGACGTGGATGCGCGCGTGCATTGCTCTTCGGGCACCTACATCCGATCGCTGGCACGCGATATGGGTGAGGCGCTTGAGGTGGGTGGACACTTGACCGCGTTGCGTCGTGAAGCATCTGGGCCCTTCACTCTCGCTCATGCGCGCACGCTGGAATCCTTGGAGGCCACCCCGCAGCTGTCCCTCACGCTCGATGAAGCACTGACCACCGCGTGGCCTGTTCTGGAAGTAACCACGGATGAGTACGCGGCGCTCGCAATGGGCAAATGGCTCGAGCCTCGCGGCCTAAAGGGCGTGCACGCCGCAGTCGGCCCAGATGGCCGTGCGGTCGCTTTGGTCAAAGAAAAGGGCTCTCGCTTATCGACGATCTTCGTCGCCCGCCCCTCCACCCTCTAGGGTTCTACCTCACCACGAACGTGCTCGCGCACACGTAGCCACCTCGGACCACCCAACGCCCCTCGATGAACGGCACCGGTGTCGGGCGTTTCAAGATATAGGCGATGAATGTACCGTCCTCGCGGATATCAATCTCCGCGTCCTCGAAGCCGAGCCAGCGCAAGGTCATGGGGAACCAGGCCTTGTACGTCGCTTCCTTCGCACAGAACAACAGGCGGTCAGCCCAACCGTGGCCAGCGGCTTTTTGGCTGTCTACCCATTCGCGTTCCTGGGGCCGGGCGATCTCCCCCAACACGCCGTCCGGCAGGGGCTCCGCCGGTTCAGCGTCAATGCCCACGGTCCGCAGCGTCTTCGTCGGCGCCGCCACCGCGATGCGCAAACCTTCCGTGTGAGTGAGGGAACCGGTGTAGCCTTCCGGCCACAACGGCATCCCCTTCTCCCCACGCAGAATCGCATGGACCGAATCCACACCCAGCTCTCGCAAAGCCTCGTGGGCGCACCACCGCGCGTCACCGAATTCCCCCTTCCGGGAATCCACAGCACGACTAACCACGATGCGCTCTTCAGGGTGAAGTTCGTTGTAATTGCTTAGGTCCGTGTCACCATTGGCCCGGTCGGTATACATGTACACCACTCGAGCCGGTTCGGGGAACAGGTCGCGATCAATCACTGCTCCACCTCCATCACCGGGTACGGCCACTGCGGGCCGTTTTCGCGCCGCCGCCACTCGTCTGGGTATCCCAAAGACACCTCGATATGATCCACCCCGTCATACGTTTCCACACCAGGCATGTGCAGATGCCCGTAAATGACCGCACGGGAGTTGTAGCGCTTCGGCCACCCACGGGTATGTCGCGTGCCACACCACAGGGCAATCTCACGCCACAACATCTTGTCCGTTGGCTCTTGGATGAGCGGCCAGTGGTTGACCAAGATGGTCTCCCCCTCCACTCGGGAAAGCCTCCTGGTGGTGTACGCCAAGCGGTCCCAGCACCACGCACGAATATCTACGAAGGGAGCAATGGCCACCTCATCCGTGAGCACGATCTCACGTGCCCGCGCGGACGCGAGCGCTTCCTCCACGCTCATCATCGGCCCGCGGAAAGAGTAGTCATACAAGGTGAACAGCGGTGCGATGGTCACACCCGCAAACACCGGATACGGGTCTTCCGGAGTAATCACCCCGATCGTGCGCAGCTCCTCCACCAGGTGCTCGTACTTCTCACGCCCCGTATACCGGTCAGTGCCACGACAGAAAAGTTCGTGGTTGCCCGGTACCCACATGACCGTGTGGAAACGATCCACGAACTGTTGCATCACCTGAACGATCAATTCAGTGCGTTCCGCCACGTCACCAGCAACAATGAGCCAGTCCGAGGGATCATTCGGCTGGATCTCCTCCAACCGCGGCTGGTTCGCCTTCACCGCCGCATGCAAATCGGAAACCGCCCACAAGGTGGTGGTCCGCTTTTTGTTGGGCTGCACAGTCATCGTGCTTATGTTCCTACCACTGTGCGCGCCCAGCGCATGGATTTGAACCGCCAGACCACGCCGACCAATCGCAGCGCAATCATCGCGGCCAAACCACACCAGATGCCAGTGAGTCCCGTGCCAGCCCAGTAAGCAACAGCGATACCTGGCAGAAAACCGAAGACCACCGAGGCCACCGTGAGTGTACGCAGGAAAGCGGCATCGCTGGCGCCCAGCAACACTCCGTCGAGTGCAAAAAGCACACCCCCGGCCACGATCATGGCAATGAGCACCCACCACGGCACCACCATCGCATCCAGCACCGCCTCCTCGGAGGTGAAGATACGACGGATAATCGGACCACCAAGTGCGAAGACCGCCGCCAAGATCAGTGCGAAGCCCGCGGAGAGCCTCACCACCTGGCGCCCCACGTCACGCGCGGTATCCACCCGGCCGGTGCCCAACGCAGCGCCAGTGAGGGTTTGTGCGGCAATAGCCAGGGAATCAAGCACTAATGTGAGGAAATTCCACAGTTGCAGCATGATCTGGTGTGCCGCGAGCGCAGCCACCCCGACACGCCCTGCCACCGCCGCGGCGGAGACAAACGCCACCTGGAATGACAACGAACGCACGATCAAATCACGCCCCAAGACGAGCTGCTGTTTGATCACACGCCACTGGGGCTTCCACGGTCCCTCGTGCGCACGTATCAGCGCCGCAATGAACCCGGCCGCGGTCAGCCCCATCCCGATAATGTTGGCCACCGCCGAACCCACCAGTCCGAAGCGGGCTACAAGGAACGGCAAAGCAATAGCGCCCGGGATCAGCCCACACAACGTGAACACAAACGGCAGGCGGGTGTTCTGTATGCCTCGCAACCAGCCGTTGCCCGCCATGATGATCAGGGTGAGCGGGATGGCAAAAGCGGCAGTGCGCATCCACCACACTGCCTGCCCAGCTGCCACGGGATCATTGGTGAGAAACAGCGCAACCGGCCGGGCAAAGATCCACACCAATATGGCCAGCAGCGCACCCACGCCAAGGGCAACCCAGGTGGCCTGCACGCCCTCAGCAACTGCTTGGTCTTTCTTGCCCGCCCCATAAAAGCGTGCAGAGCGCGCTGTTGTCCCATAGGACAAAAAGGTCAGTTGCGTCGTCACCGTGGATTGAACCGTGGCGCCAGCTGCCAACGCCGCCAATTCCACCGCACCCAAACGACCAATCACAGCCGTATCAAGCAGCAGGTACAGCGGGTTCGCGGCGAGCACCCCTAGGGCAGGAAGAGCGAGTGCAAGCACCCGCCGTGCGGTCACATCCGTCACGGAAGCTCCGAAACAGACTGCTGCAACGCATCAATCGCAGCGTCCACAGCACCCGCAACGGAATAGCCCGCAGCCGGGACGTGTCCGCCACCGCCGTGCATCGCCGCCACATCCGCAACATTGACCACGCTCGAACGCAGGGACACAGACCAATAACCCGGGTGAATTTCCTTGAATACCACGCCGATATCACTACCGGTCAACGCGCGAGAGTACTCAATGATGGCTTCGATCGCAGTTTGGTTCATGTGGCGGAGATGCACATCGTCGATAGCAAGCACGGAGATGGTGTAGCGCCCCGCCACACGAGTTTCCATGCCCGCCATGACATCCCCCATGAGCTTCAAATCATCCGCCGACACCGCATCCATGAGGTCCATCGCGGCAGCGCGGGTATCCACGCCGTGCTCCATCAACTCAGCGGCGAGAATGTGCATGCGGGAAGTCCCCCACCGGAAGCTTCCCGTATCCGTGACCAGACCCGCATACAGGCAGTACGCAATATCCGGGGTGAGTGCAACACCCATGTGGGCGAGCAGCTCACGGATAATCACCGTCGTCGACTCAGACGGCAACACCAAATTCATCGCGCCATAACCAGGATTCGACGCATGGTGGTCAATCACCACAACGCGCTCCGGGTTGCCCGCCAGCTCATCGTGGTACATGCCGGTGCGGTCCAATGACGCGCAGTCCGTGGTCACCACCACGCCAGAAGGAGGCAGTGGCTCCCCCAACGCTACCGATGCCACGCCCGGCACCGTCCTGATGTTTTCAGGAAGCTCCTCTTTCTGCCCGATGTACACCGTGGACGGCACGCCAAGAGCAGCAAGCCCATGTTTCAGGCCAAGGGCCGACCCTACCGCATCCGCATCCGGCCGAATGTGGGTGACAATGTGCACCTCATCTGCGGTACTCAGCTTCGCGGCCACGCCGGCAAAGTCCCCCTCACCGGGGCCAAACAAAGCCGGATACTCGGCGTGAATGTCACCGGCCATTTATTCGTCCTTCGTCTTATACGGGTCCGCCTCCCCCGCTGGGGTGGCGTTCTTTTTCAACTCAGCCAGCTCCTCATCACGCGCACGGGCACGTGCCAGCAGCTCCTCCATACGTGCAGATGCTTCCGGCACAGTATCCAACTCAAAAGCCAGCGTCGGAGTGAAACGCACCCCCAACTCGTCGCCGACGATCTTGCGCAGCTGACCGCGAGCACGGTGAAGGGCCTCAGCGGCCTGCTCATAATCCGGCGCATCATCAATATTCGCGCCGCGCACCGTGTAAAACACAGTCGCATCATGCAAATCGCCGGTCACTCGGACATCAGTGACGGTGACCAACTCCAAGCGGCGGTCTTTGATCTGGCGCTCAATGGCGCTTGCCACAATCGTCTGGATCCTCTTAGCCAGCCGTTGTGCACGCGTGTTGTCAGCCATAGCGTCACTCCTTTGATGTCAGTAGCAGAACAGGGTTTTAAGTCTACAGGGCTAAAGAAATCGTCGATAAGCACATGCTTATCGACGATCCCTCTCAACCCACGCCTACGTCCTTGGTACCTCAACCATCTCGTAGACCTGAATTTCATCGCCCACCTGAATATCCGGGTAGGACAGGACCATACCGCACTCGTAGCCCTTGGCCACTTCGGTGACATCGTCCTTCTCCCGGCGCAGGGAGGTGATGGTTGCGTCCGGCGTAATCACATTGCCATCGCGCACAAGGCGCAACTTGGCACCACGCTTGACGCTGCCGGTGGTGACCATACAACCAGCGATAAGACCCACAGCAGATGCCTTGAAGATCTGACGGATCTCCGCGGTGCCCAGGTCACGCTCCTCGTAGATCGGCTTGAGCATGCCCTTGAGAGCAGCCTCCACATCCTCGATGACCTGGTAGATCACCGAGTAGTAGCGGATCTCCACGCCTTCCTCGTTGGCCTCCTCCGTGGCCTTGCCCTCGGAACGGACATTGAACGCCACGATGACAGCATCCGACGCCGCAGCGAGCGAGACGTTGGTCTGCGTGACCGCACCAACGCCGCGGTCGATGATGTTCACATCCACCTCGTCGTCGACCTCGATCTTGAGCAGCGCTTCCTCCAGGGCCTCCACCGAACCGGCGTTGTCGCCCTTGAGAATGAGGTTGAGCGTGTTCGTCTCCTTGAGCGCCTGATCCAGGTTCTCCAGGGAAACGCGCTTCTTCTTGCGGGCCTGCATGGCGGCACGCTGACGAGCATCACGCTGTGCCGCGATCTGGCGCGCAACACGATCGTCCTCAACCACGAGCAAGTTGTCACCAGGACCAGGTACACCGTTGAGACCTTGGACCTGGACCGGGCAGGACGGGCCTGCCTCCTCCACGTCGTGGCCCCACTCGTCGACCATGCGGCGGACACGGCCGAAGTTGCCGCCCACAACAATGGAATCGCCGACGCGGAGAGTACCGCGCTGAACAATCACGGTGGACACCGGACCACGGCCACGGTCCAGGTGTGCCTCAATGGACAGACCCTGCGCATCCATGTCTGGGTTCGCCGTGAGCTCCAAGGACGCATCCGCGGTGAGCAATACCGCCTCCAGTAGCTCATCGATACCGGTGCCGTTCTTCGCGGAGATGTCAATGAACATCGTGTCACCGCCGTACTCCTCCGGCACCAGCTCGTACTCGGTGAGCTGTCCACGGATCTTGTCCGGCTGCGCCTCGGGCTTATCCACCTTGTTCACTGCAACCACGATGGGCAAGTCAGCTGCCTTGGCGTGGTTGATGGCCTCCACGGTCTGCGGCATCACACCGTCATCAGCAGCAACGACGAGGATGGCCAAGTCCGTGGACTTCGCACCACGGGCACGCATCGCAGTAAAGGCCTCGTGCCCCGGGGTATCAAGGAAAGTGATCTTGCGGTGCTCACCATCAAGAGTGACCTCGGTCTGGTACGCACCAATGCCCTGGGTAATGCCACCAGCTTCACCGCGGCCAACGTTGGCGTTACGGATGGAGTCCAACAGGCGGGTCTTACCGTGGTCAACGTGACCCATGACGGACACAACAGGCGGACGCTGCTCAAGCGCCTCTTCGCCGCCTTCATCTTCACCGAACTGCAGGTCGAAGGATTCAAGCAGCTCACGGTCCTCATCCTCAGGGGAGACGATCTGAACTTCGTAGTTGATCTCCGCACCCAGCAGCTGCAGGGTGTCTTCGGAGACGGACTGCGTCGCCGTCACCATCTCACCGAGGTTGAACAGCGCCTGGACGAGGTTAGATGCCTCGGTACCGATCTTCTCTGCTAAGTCAGACAAGGTTGCTCCCTGGCGCAGGCGAACGGTTTTACCGCCACCGTCGGGCAGGCGAACGCCACCAACGACGTTCGGTGCGTGCATCTCCTCGTACTCATTACGCTTCTGGCGCTTGGACTTGCGTCCCCGGCCAGGTGCGCCACCTGGGCGCCCGAAAGCACCGGCGGTGCCACCACGGCGACCACCGCGGCCACGGAACCCACCACCGGGACCACCAAAACCACCAGGTCCACCGTGGCCACGTCCGCGACCACCACCGGGACCACCCTGACCGCGGCCACGTCCACCACCACGGGTGGCAGCACGCGATGGCATCTGGCCTGGGCTTGGCGCATTTGCCATATCTGCCGGGCTCGGCGCGCCTGAACGCGGTGCACCGGAGCCACGCTGACCCTGACCACCACCGGAACGACGTTGACCGCCACCAGCACCTGCCCCACCACCGCGGTTTCCACCGGGACGCGGCTGCGGGCGCGGACCACCAGTATTAGACGAGAACGGGTTGTTGGCCACACGCGGGCGACCACCCGGCTTCGGCATTGGGCGCGGCATAGCGGATGCCGCATCCCCCGTTTTAGCAGCCGTTTTAGCAGCAGCCGGTTTCGGTGCTGCGGGTTTCGGCCCCGGCTTAGCAGGCTTGGGGGCGGCGGGCTTCGCCGTAGCAGCCGGTTTTGGCGCTGCGGGTTTCGGTGCTGCAGATTTCGGTCCTGGCGCAGCAGGTTTCGCAGCAGCCGGCTTCGGCGCCGGTTTAACGGCTGGCTTCGCAGCGGTCTTCGCCGCTGGTTTCTTTGGTGCCTTCGCAGCCTTTTCTTCCTTCGCGTCGTCGGCAGCGGCACCGCGCTCTTCGTAGAGCGCAATCATTTTCTTCACCACCGGGGGTTCGATGGTGGAAGAAGCAGTCTTAACAAACTCGCCTTCCTCTTTCAGGGTTGCGAGTAGTTCTTTACTTGTTACGCCGAGCTGTTTTGCCAGTTCGTGAACGCGTAGCTTTCCGGGCACGTGTCTCCTCTTGGTCAGGCTAGAGGTGGCACGGCAGCTTGCGGAGCTACGCGAGCGACCTCTAGACGATGGTCATGACGTTCATCGCTGATGCATTTTCTGCTTCATGGTTGAAGACTCATCAGTTCTTTAGTCCTTTTCACTTACTGCTTTGCCCGCCGGCATGGTGGTTTCCACGACGGCGATGTACTTGCGCACATGGCTAGTGTCTACTTTCGCAGACACGCGGAGAGCCCGCCCGAAGGCGCGGCGTGATTCCGCCTGCTCACACGCGACAAGCGTGGGGGTGATCCACGCTCCGCGTCCTGGCATGATCCGCTTGGGGTCGGGGATGATCCGTGTTGGATCAGCCGGATCGACGACGACGCGCAAGAGCTTTGTTGCTGGTTGCAGTCGGCGCGTGGCTATGCACATGCGGACTGGTTCATGTTTCTTGCTCATTTTCGCTTATCGACGACCCCACCCCAGCAGTTCTGCCAGATTGAAGCCACTGAACCACCTTACGCCACTTTGCCGCGAACTGTTACTCCGCTTGTTCTGCGTTACCCACTCCAGAATCGGAGTGAATATCGATTTTCCACCCTGTGAGGCGCGCAGCCAGACGAGCATTCTGCCCTTCCCGGCCAATAGCCAAGGACAGTTGGTAGTCCGGCACAGTGACTCGGGCGGTTTGTGCCTCGGGGTCAAGAATCTCCACGCGGACAACCTTGGACGGCGCGAGCGCATTGCCCACGTACACAGCTGGGTCATCGGAGTAGTCAACGATATCGATCTTCTCACCGGCAAGTTCCCCCATGATGTTGGTCACACGCGCGCCGCGCGGACCAATGCAGGCACCCTTGGCGTTGATACCCTTAGCCACACCCTTGACGGACACTTTGGAACGGTGTCCAGCCTCACGAGCAATGGACACGAGCTCCACTGCCCCATCTGCTACCTCCGGCACCTCCAGGGCGAACAAGCCGCGGACGAGTTCGGGGTGTGTGCGCGACAGGTTCACTGTCGTGCCACGCTCACCGCCAGAAACACCCACCACGTAGGCCTTGACACGATCACCGTGCTCGAGCTTCTCCCCCGGGATCTGCTCTGCAGGAAGCAGAATGCCGTCCTGTGGATCAGACTCCGTGCCCAGCTGCACGACAACGATGCCACGGGCGTTCGCATTGGCATCACGCTGTACAACACCGGAGACAACTTTGCCTTCTAGCTCGGAGTACTCACCGAATGCGCGCTGGGCCTCTGCCTGACGCAGGCGTTTCAAGATGGCGTTGCGCACAGCCAACGCGCCTACGCGGGAGAAGTTCACCGGGGTGTCGTCGAATTCGGAAGTGACGTTGCCCTCTTCGTCCAATTCGCTGACAATCACCGCTACATCACCCGTTTCGGTGTCAACATCCACACGCGCCTTCGACCCCTCATCAGGCTGCGTCGGTGCGATGCCGTCATTCTTGTGCTCGCGGTAGGCGTGCAGCAGAGCGGCCGCAATCGTTCCCAACAGGTCATCAACCGGAATCCCGGCTTCCTTCTCAATACTTTTGAGCGCTGCGATGTCGATATTCACTTGTCGTCCTTCCCGGTGGTGCTTTCCTCAGCGATCTCAGCAATTTCGCCGAAGGGTGTTTCCGCCAATTCGATCTCCTGAACTGGCGGAGTGTTGAATTCAATTTCTACCACTGCACCCGACACATCCGAAATGGGAACCACACGCACACCGGGCTCACCCTTCTTCACCGGCACCACGAGCACCACCTGCCCGGTTGCGCCATCAAGAGCCCCAACACGGAAGATGTCCCCGTCAACCTTCACCAACCGGCCACGGTTACGGCGCCAATGGCGCAGCTCCGTGAGCGGGAGATCGATACCCGGGGTAGTTACTTCCAGGGTATAGCCGGCGCCAAAGTTGACGTCACCGCGCTCCTCGGCAGCGTCGAAAAGCTCGGAAAGCTCATTAGACACATCTTCCAACTGGTCCAGCGTCGGCGCGTCATCACCAGAAACAGCGACAACAACCTGCGACTTCTTACCGGCTTTGACCGTTTTGACGGCTTCAATGTCAAAGCCGCGAGCATCGGTGACGGGACGAATGAGAGCAGTGAGTTCTTCAACTTGCGGGAATGCCATGCAGGCCACTGTACTGTCCGACCGGTAGGGTCAACCACGTGAAGTCCCCTCGTTATCTCGCCACCTTGTGCATCGTGGCCGCATTACCACTTACTGCCTGCTCCCCTGTCGATATCTTCGGCCCGCACGCCAACAACACAATCATGGAGCTAGCCAAGCAAGCTTCCGCCGATCAACTAGGTGGCGAGACTGAATGGAACAAACTCCGCGCCACCCACGCCGACCAACTCCAAGAGGAAGCGCGACGACTGTGCGGGATAAACGACCGGGGCGAAGTGCCCACCTCGTGCAATGTCACGTACGGCGACACCGATCTCCCAGCCAGTGGCAACGCACAGGAACTTGTCACCCACACCGCTCAGGTCGCCACGAAGGTGCCCGCCGACTCGCGCGACCTCGTCATTGCCCAAGCGATTGATGCTGCCTCCACCGCGGAACTCCCGATTGATGGCTTTAAGTCCCCCATTGAGGGGCTTGAGCCCCTCAATGCCGCCAAGGAACTGCTCAGCGCCGAGTACGCCGTCGAATTCGGCCTGGACATCGCCAGCGCCTACGCAGACACGCAGCTCCACAGTCGCATCAACGATCTACGTTTGCTTCATGATGCCCGCGTGGCCACCCTCCACCATGCCTTCCCCACCGGCGACCTCCCCACCCGCGAAGCCGGCTACGAGATCCCCGAAGGCGCCCCCACAAACCCGGCTGAGGCCACAGCGTTTGTTCATGCCCTAGAGAACAACCTGGTTGAGCATTGGCGCGCCGCAGCCGCCAACGCCGATTCCCCCGAATGGCGTGAACTAGCCATCCTGTTGGCCGGCCACGCCCAAAGCGCAGCCAGCCAAAACTAGCCGTTAACCAGCTCGAGTACCTTTTCCACGATCTGGCTTGCCGGCACCTCCAACGTTTCACCACCGCGAATACGCAGCTCGATAATGCCGTCGGCGAAAGAACGCCCCAGGATCACAATGAAGGGCATGCCTAGGAGCTCAGCATCCTTGAACTTAACGCCTGGGGAGACTTTCAGGCGATCGTCGAAAAGCACATCGATACCGGCCTTCTCAAACTCTCCCACGAGGCGCTCACCTTCCTCGAGCGCGGCCGCATCCTTATTAGCTACGGCGAGGTGCACCTGGTACGGCGCGATCTCCTTCGGCCACACCAGCCCCTTCTCATCGTGGGTTTGCTCCGCGATCACCGCGAGCATACGGGTGACGCCGATGCCGTAGGAACCCATCGTGGGCACAGCGCGCTTGCCGTTCTCGTCGAGAATCTGCACATCCATCGCCTCGGTGTACTTGCGACCAAGCTGGAAGATGTGACCCAGCTCAATGCCGCGCGCCAGCTTCACCGTGCCATTGCCGGACGGCGACGGATCGCCCTCCTTGATCTCCGCTGCCTCGATGAACTCATCCACCTCGAAGTCACGGCCAGCAACCAGGCCGACCACGTGCTTCTGTGGCGCATCTGCACCGGTGATCCAGGACGACCCAGCCACAACGCGCGGATCCGCGTAGACCTTCACACCATTGGCGTTAAGTGCCTTCGGGCCGACGTAGCCCTTGACCAGGAAGGAATTGTTCTTGAAGTCCTCTTCGCTGGCCAGCTCAAAGGTGGCCGGTTCGAGGGACGCCTCGAGGCGCTTTTCATCCAGCTCGCGGTCACCCGGGATGAGAACACCAGTCAGCTGCGGGCCGACCGGCTTGCCATCTTCGTCTACCTGGCGTGGGTCATTGATCTTCACAACCATGCACTTGAGGGTGTCGGCGGCTTCGACCGCACGCCCGTCAACAAGCACGCCTGCACCATTCGCCCACTCAACTAGCGTGTCGATGGTCTCCGACTTCGGCGTATCGTGCACGACTGCTTCCGGCTGGCCCTCGATCGGCTGCTCTGCCGGCGGTACCGTCACCACAGCCTCCACGTTCGCCGCGAAGTCGCCCGCAGTGGACACCACGAACGTGTCCTCACCATTGTCCGAGTAGGCGAGGAACTCCTCGGATGCGGAACCACCCATCGCACCCGACGTGGCCTGGCAAATCTCGTACTTCAGGCCAACACGGTCGAAGATCCGCTGGTACGCGCCACGGTGCTTCGCGTAGGAGTCATCCAGGCCCTCATCGGACATGTCGAAAGAGTAGGAATCCTTCATCACGAACTCACGCCCACGCAGAATGCCCGCGCGCGGCCGTGCCTCATCGCGGTACTTCGTCTGAATCTGGTACAGCGTCACCGGGAAATCCTTGTACGACGAGTACAGGTCTTTCACGGCGAGGGTGAACATCTCCTCGTGCGTCGGGCCCAGCAGCATGTCCGTGCCCTTGCGGTCCTTCAGGCGGAAAAGATCGTCGCCGTACTCGGTCCACCGGTTCGTCGTCTCATACGGCTCACGCGGCAAAAGCGCCGGGAACAGGAGCTCCTGCGCGCCGATCGCGTTCATCTCCTCGCGCACGATCTCCTCAATATTGCGCACCGCCCGCAAACCCAGCGGCAACCACGAGTACACGCCCGGCGCCGCTCGGCGGATATACCCGGCGCGCACCAAAAGCTTATGGCTGGGCACCTCAGCATCAGCGGGGTCTTCGCGCAGGGTGCGTAGGAACAGCGTGGACAAACGTGTGATCATGCCCGTCATCTTAACCCTGCCCGTAGACATGTAGTTTGGACGGCATGCTGATTGTGCTTCCGCCCTCCGAAACCAAAGCTCCCGGTGGCGAAATGGACGGCATCGACGTCTCCTTCCCCTCCCTCGATCCGATCCGCTCCGCGATCATGGACGACCTCGCCGCGCTTGACCTCGACGAGATGATGTCCGCTCTCAAACTCCCGCCCACCAAACGCGAGGAAGCCGCAGAGAACCTCGAACTGCGCTCAGCGCCCGTCATGCCCGCAATCTACCGCTATACGGGAGTGCTTTACGACGCATTGTCTGCCGACACCCTCCCCGACCCCGCCCTGCGCCACCTAGCGATCGGCTCCGCGCTGTTCGGTGTTGTCCGTGCTACCGACACGATCCCCCGCTATCGGCTCTCCGGCGGCTCTTCCCTTCCATCCCAGGCGCAAGCTGCTGGGGTGGAAGCACAGAAAACGGCCGTGCCCACTATGAAAGCCCGCTGGGGCACCGCCATCACCGATGTGCTGCTCTCAGTCGACGATTTGATCGTAGACATGCGCTCCGGCGCCTACCAGCAACTCGGCCCCGTCCCCGGCGCGGTGACCGTCCGCGTCGAGTCCGTGCAGGAAGATGGCACGCGCAAGGTGGTCAGCCACTACAACAAGCACTACAAAGGCGAGCTCGCTCGCGTGCTTGCAACCGCCCTCGATGCGGACTCGGTCACCGACATCGAGGGCGTTGCCGCCATCGCCGAGGGCAACGGCATGACGGTGGAAGTGGACGGGAACCAGCTGACGCTCGTCGTTTAGCCTTGCGCCGGTTTGGTTCCCTCCGTGGCTAAAGTTGTTCTATGTCCTCTCGACCTATTTATGGTGTCGCAGTAGCTTTTGCACTGTTCAGCTTCGCGTTGATCGTGCTGAATATTGATGCGGCGCCGGACAACATTCCCGTACACGTGGGCCCCGGCGGCGAGGTCGACCGGACTGAGCCGAAGTCCATACCCGCCGCCACTTTCGGCGTGTGGTACTCCGTGCTGCTCCTCGTGCTCGTGGCCATCTCAGCACCCCGGCCCTCCTTCGCGCATATCCGTGTCCCTGTCGCCACCGACGATCCCGTCATCCCCTTCTCTAACACCGCTGCCGATAAGGCCGCCACCCTACTCAGGATCACTGAGCGTTCACTCGCCTGGTTAGCACTCGCCACCGTCGTGCCGATGTGCCTCATGCAGTTCACTCTCACTTTCCCTGCTTACCGGGGCTACCTCACCGCCGCCATCATCGTGCTGATCGCTAGCATCGTCGCAGCACTGGGGTACACCTTTGTTCAGATCTCCCGCTGGCCGAACCAGCTGGAAGCCATGCCTACCGATGATGAGGAGCGCGCCCGCCAGAAGTACTTCGGCTTCGGCGGTGGCATGGGCTTCTACAACGAGCCCAAGGACCCGATGGTCACCTGGGTCTCACCCTTCAACCAAAGCAAGGTCGATTTGAACTGGGCTCATGCACCAGTGAAGCGGTATATTTTCACGCTCGTGGCACTGCTTGTGGTCGTGATGGTGGCACCGTTTTTGACCTTTTAGGTGCACTAGATGAAGAAATGGCTTGTAGCTGTGGGGGCAGCCGCCATCGTGGGTGCGGGAATGACGGTTGCGGATGTCATGGGTGACAACGCAACCGTTGACCGCGTCATTGATGGTGACACCATCGCTGTCTCCACCGGATCCGACACAATTCGGGTGAGACTGCTCAACATCGACGCACCTGAGCTCGGGCGCGACGGCGCCCCGGACGAATGCTTAGCTCAGGAAGCCAAGCAGCGCCTGGAGGAGCTCATCCCCGCTGGCACAAAGGTCACGCTTGAATACGACGTTGAACACCAGGACCGCTACGGGCGCGATCTGGCTGGCGTGTTCAAGGAAGGCAGCTTCATTAATGAGACCCTCGTGAAAGAGGGGTACGCCCGCGCCGTCCTCTTTGAGCCGAACCGGAAATTCTACGACCGGATCCTGGCTGCGGAGGCTGGCCCAAAGCATAAGAAAACCGGGATCTTCGGAGTCGGAGTGGAATGCTTTTCCCCAACGCCGGAAGACAGCACGGTGCTCGATGAACTACAGCGTGATGCGCAGAGCCTGGAGCGAATCGACCTCAGCGACCCGGAACTTATCGACGAGTCCCGCCGCATCACCAACCGCATGCACCGTAGCATCGACGACCTTCATAACCAGCTAAATCGTGGTGGGCAGGCGAAGAAGTTCTTCTATGCGGAGGAGCTCGCTGCGTACTTAGAGGACATATCCTCTGACCTCGAGACAGCCGAGAAGACTCTGGACCGCACCGGTTAGCTCGCGCGCAGGACAGTGAACTTCTGGTTTCGTGCCACTTCGGTGACCCGCGCGAATCGAGCTTCTACCTCACCGCGGTACCGCAGGTGGGAGTTGTGCACCAGGTAGAGCGCGCCACCAGGCGCGAGCAATCGCACGGACGCATCAAGCAGGTGCTGCACCAAAGTGGCGTCAACGGCTGTGCCGTCGTGGAATGGCGGGTTGAGCGCGATGGTGTCAAACGACGCGTCCGGGAAGCGCGAGCCAGCGTCATCCCAGGTGGCATCCAGGCCGATGGCACGGGCGGAAAGAACGGCATCGGCGTCCGAATCCGTTGCCTGCGCGTCGAGGCCACGGGTAACAGAACCATTGCCGCATCCGAGATCGAGTAAACGTCCCGGTTCTGCCGGCAGGCAGGAACGCAGCAGCTCCCCACCGCGGTCTGGTTTCGCGCCAGAGAAGACTCCACCGAAGGCAACCAGGCCATCCCCATGCACCGGTTCATAGGACACGGAGCGCGGGCCGGATGCGACGAGGCAGCGGAATTTCCCGCGACCGCGGGAGGCACCAACGTCAGTGAAAGATTCCGCGAGCGTCGCATTCATGCCACGCGAGAGATGCTTGTTATTCCCGCCGAGCACCACGCGGATATCATCGTAGCCAGCACTAGCGATGGAACGCGCCAGGTAATCGAGCCGCGCCAGGGACTTGGGTATCTCCCCTATCGCCACTGCGGATTCGCTCGCGCCAGCCAGAAACTCGTCCAGCCGCACATCACCGGCAACCACGGCACCAAGCGACGTAGCTTCCTGGCTACGCCCATAATCCGAGTCCAGGAACACCACAGGGCCACCTTCCGCCAGCGCCGCGCGGGTGAGGTCCAGGGTAGGGTCGTGGCAGATGAGGGTGGTGGCAGTGACACGGATCGGCGCTTCGTCGATGATGAGGCGATCGAGCGTGCGCATCGTGGCGGTTCCGTTCATGGCACCCAAGTCTAGGGTGGGGCACATCAGTAGTGGTAGCAGGCCTGCAGGATGATCAGATCATCACCGTCCACCAAATAAATGAACCGGTGTTCCTGCGTGATCCGCCGCGACCAGGCCCCTTCCGCACCATATTTGAGGGGCTCCGGTTTCTCGATCCCTTCGAACGGGTCATTAGTCCTCGATCGCGTGCTCTACGAACTCACCCGCACGCGCAGCTTCGTAAGCATCGAGCACGCGACGCGCATTCGCGGGGGAACGGAAGATATGAGCGGTTTCCTCCCAAGTGGCGTAATCATCCGCCGACATGAGGACCGCGTTGCCGGAACGAGACGTTATTTCCACGACTGAGCAATCGTTGTTGACATGCTCAATGAGCTGGAACAACGTCCACCGTGCTTCACTAGCGCTTAGTGCCATGACCCCTCCACAGTTGTACGGCTTTACCGTACCTCACCGTCGGCCTGTCTACGCTGGCCATATGCTCGCTCTGAATCATTCTTTCGCCGACGCACTGCCCACCATGGCGGTCGAAGCACTGGGTGCGGACTTCCCGGCCCCGCAGATCGTGGTGCTCAATGAACCGCTGGCGCGGGACCTCGGATTAGACCCCACGTGGTTGCGCAGCGACGACGGTCTCCGGTGGCTCACGGGGGCCAACGGCGGGCACGCCACCGCGTACGCCGGGCACCAGTTCGGGCAGTTTGTGCCATTGCTTGGCGACGGCCGTGCCCTCCTCCTCGGCGACCTCCCCACCCCGGACAGCCGGGTGGAGATTCAGCTGAAAGGTTCCGGCCCGACACCGTTTTCCCGCCCGGGCTCGGATGGGCGCGGGGCACTCGGTCCGATGCTGCGGGAGTATCTGGTGAGCGAGTTCATGCACGCGGTGGGTGTGCCCTCGACTCGATCCATAGCAGTGCTCACCACTGGGGAGAAAGTGCTACGGCACCACGGGAATGCGCCGGGCGGGATCGTGGTACGAGTGGCGCGCAGCCACCTGCGGGTCGGGTCCGTCCAGTACGCGGCGGCGCACTCCCCTGACCTTGTCCGTGCGGTGATCAGGACGGCTGGATTCGACGCGCCGGAAGATCTCCTTGCCACCGTCATGGAACGTCAGCTCGAGCTGGTTGCCCAGTGGATGCGCATCGGTTTCGTCCACGGGGTAATGAACACCGACAATGTGGCCCTGTCGGGTGAGACCCTCGACTACGGCCCGTGCGCCTTCACCGAGAAGTTCCGGCCAGCGGCGGTATTTTCCTCCATCGATGCCCACGGCCGCTACGCCTTTGGGAATCAGCCGGACATCATGGCGTGGAACCTCACGCGTCTCGCAGAAGCGCTACTTCCGGCGAGCAACGAGGATGCCATGCGCGAAGTCCTGGCGGACATGGAACCTACCTGGCACCGCGTGTGGGAGAAACACGTCCCTGACCCACAGGCGCTGGCGCAGGCCGAGGACATCACCACATACAACCACAAGCACCACGGCGGGCCGGTGTTCATTCCTCGCAACCGGATGCTCGAGCGGGCCATCTCCAGCGCTGAACGCGAGGGCGATCTCGAGCCCTACTTCGATCTGCTCACAGCTGTGACGGCCCCTTATAACTCAGAAGCGGGCCCGGCCTGGATGGCCGAGCCCGAGGGGGATGAAGGCGAACCCTTCATCACATACTGCGGTACGTAAGAGGACCTTAGCGGTTGAGCTTCAGTGCTTCCTGGGTCTCTGCCCACTGCTTCTCATACAGGTCGCGCTCACGGATGAGGGTCTTGCCGTAGGTAGGAATCATCTCGTAGAGCTTCGGGCTCCACTCGATCATGCGCTCACCGAAGCAGCGCTCAAGCAGCTCGAGCATCGCAGCCGGGGCGATCGAGGCGCCTGGGGAGGCACCGAGGATGCCCGCGATGGTGCCGGACTGGTCGTTGACCAGCGCGGTACCGAATTCCAGGGAGCCGAAGTGAGGCGGGGTGGCTGGTTTGATGATCTGAACGCGCTGGCCAGCGATGATGGCCTCCCAGTCCTTGCCATCGGCGGACGGCATGTACTCGCGTAGGTGATCCACGCGGCCGTCGAAAGATTTGAACACTTCCTCAACCAGGTACTTGACCAGGCCGAAGTTCCATGCGGCAACACCCAGGTAGGACGGAATGTTGTCAACGCGGATGGACTTGAACAGATCCAGGTAGGAGCCTTCCTTCAGGAACTTCGGTGTCCAACCACCAAAGGGGCCGAAGAGCAGGGACTGCTTGCCGTCCACGACGCGCAGGTCCAAGTGCGGGACGGACATTGGTGGAGCACCCACCTTTGCCTTGCCGTACACCTTGGCCTGGTGCTTGGCCACCAGTTCCGGGTTGGTGGTACGCAGCCATGCACCCGAAATGGGGAAGCCGGCGTAGCCGCGAACCTCAGGCACCTTGGCCTTACGCAGCAGGTCGAGGGCGTAGCCGCCAGCACCGACAAAGACGAAGCGGGCGCGGGTGGTTTCCTTGGCGCCGGTGTGCAGGTTCTTGGCGGTGACCTTCCAGAAGTTGCCCTCACGCTTGATGTCCACGACCTCGTGGCCGTAACGAACCTCGGTGCCGGAGGTAGTTGCGTGGTCGATGAACTGGTTGGTCAGAGCACCGAAGTTGACGTCCGTACCAGCGTCAACCCAGGAGATAGCCACGGGTTCTGCATCGAAGTCACGCTGCTCAGCCATCAGTGGCAACTTCTCTGCGAACTTCTCGCGGTCATCGGTGAACTGCATGTTGGGGAACATGTAATTCTCAGACAGTGCCTCGTAGCGGTGCTTCAGGTACTCAATCTGGTCCTGGCCCTGCGCGAAGGACACGTGCGGGACGGGGCTGATGAACTCGGTCGGGTCGGTCAAAACTCCTTCGTTGAGCTGGTGAGCCCAGAACTGCCGGGAGACCTGGAACTTCTCATTGATCGCGATGGCCTTGGTTACATCAATGCGACCATTTTTCTCCGGCGTGTAGTTGAGCTCACACAGGGCGGAGTGACCGGTACCCGCGTTGTTCCATGGGAAGGAAGACTCCTGTGCTGCGCCATCGAGACGCTCGTAGATGAGTTGGGACCAGGATGGCTCGAGCTGGTGGATCATTGCCCCCAGTGTCGCACTCATGACCCCCGCACCCACTAGGAGGACATCAACTTCGTCCCCTTTCGAGTGGTTGTTCGCTGTTTGGGACTGCTTCGTTGACACCTTTTGACCTCTTCGATCTTGTCGCCGTGTTTGGTTTACGTGCATCCTACCCCTCCCCATCATTCCACCCGAAATGCGGTATAGAGCCAAAACCAAATGTCCGTATCAAACCAAAACCCAGTCTCCTATGATGTGTGACATGAACCTCGATTCCTTAAGTTGGACCACGGACGAACTGGGCAGCAACTACCGGCGCGCCACGTTGCCCCTTGGGCCCGACCCGGATGGTTCAGGCGAAGTGTCAGCAGTTTTGGTGCAGGCGCTCCCAGATGAGGTGACGGGCAAACCAGCTCTGTTGTGGGTACATGGCATGTCGGATTATTTCTTCCAGGACCATGTGGCACAGCACTATAAGGAACTTGGCTATCCTTTTTACGCCTTGGATCTGCGCAAATGTGGGCGTGCACACCACGAGGGACATCAGTGGCACTACACCACGGATATGCGCCACTACTTTGACGAGTTGACGGAGGCGACCAAGCTCATCGCGGAGAAACACGGCAGCGTCATCCCGCTCGCACACTCCACCGGGGGACTGATCACACCGCTGTGGCTGGATCATTTACGCCGGAATGATCCGCAGACGCACGCGCTCGTCGCCGGCCAGATCCTCAACAGCCCGTGGCTAGACATGCAGTTCCCCTCTTGGGTGGTGGCGGTAACTACCCCCATTGTGGACATTGTGGGGAGGCGTTTCCCGCTGTGCCCGCTCCCCTCGATCGGCGAGGCCACCTACGGGGAGTCCATTTATAAAGGTGCGCACGGCCGCTGGGACTATGACACGGAAAAGAAAGCCATGGGTGGCCACAAGAAGTTCCTCGGGTGGTTCCGCGCGGTCATAGTCGCTCAAAAGGAGATCCATGAGGGCGCGGTGGATTCCGGCGTGCCTACCCTCACGTTATGTTCCTCGCACTCATATCTGAACAAGCCGTATTCCGCAGCGGCAGACACGGCAGACACGGTGCTTGACGTGAAGCAGATTCAGCATTGGGCCCCACACGTCTCCAGCACCCCCGGCAGCACCACCAAGGTCATTGATGGTGCGCTCCATGATGTTTTCCTCTCCGCCCCGCTCGCCCGCCAGAATGCGTTCCGGGAGATGGACGGGTGGCTGGAGGGGGTCGCCGATAAGCGAAAGGCTCAAAAATGACACACTATGACTACATTGTGCTGGGCTCTGGTTCCGGCAATTCTTTTCCCACGCCCGAGTTCGACGGTAAGAGCATCGCGCTTGTCGACGAAGCCCCGCGCTTCGGCGGCACCTGCCTCAACTCCGGGTGCATCCCCACGAAAATGTTCGTCGTCGCAGCGGACACCGCACAATCAGCGGCGGATTCTGGGCGCTTGAACATCCGCACCACCTTTGAGGGGGCGGATTGGCCGGCGATTGTGGACCGCGTATTCACCAACCGCATCGACAAGATCTCTCGCGGTGGCGAGGAGTACCGCCGCGGTGATGAATGCCCGAACATTGACGTATACGACGGGCACGCTGAATTCATTGGCCCGAAGACCATCCGCACCTCCCGTGACGGCGAACCTGTGGAGATCACCGCCGACACGATCGTCCTGGCAGCTGGGTCCCGTGCTTTCATCCCGGATGTCATCGCGGATTCTGGTGTGCCGTACCTGACCAATGAGTCCGTCATGCGCCTGCCCGCGCATCCCGAATCGCTGACAATCTTGGGTGGCGGGTACATCGCGATGGAGTTCGCACACATCTTCCAGTCCTTGGGCACCCACGTGCGCATTGTGAACCGTTCCCCTTTGATGCGCCATCTTGACAGTGACCTCGCCGAACGCTTCAACGCGCTGGCTACGAACCGCTACGAAACATACCTTGGCCGCACCGTCGCATCCGCGTCCCACGATGCGAATTCAGTCATGCTCATGCTTGACGACGGCTCTGAAGTCACCTCCTCCGCCCTCCTCGTCGCCACCGGCCGTGTGCCCAACAGCGACCGCCTCGGCGCTGCTGCTGGCGGTGTGGAACTGCATGAGGATGGCCGCGTGAAAGTTGACAAGTTTGGTCGCACCACCGCCGACGGCGTGTGGGCACTGGGCGACGTGTCCTCCCCTTACATGCTCAAGCACGTGGCCAATGCGGAACTGCGTGCCGTGCGACACAACATTCTGCGCCTGGCCGCCGGCGATGAATCCGGTATGGTGCCCATGCCCCATGATCACGTGCCATCCGCGGTATTCACCTCCCCGCAGATCGCCACCGTTGGCCTCACCGAGCAACAGGCTATCGACGCAGGCTACGACGTCACCTGCAAAACCCAGAACTACGGCGACGTCGCCTACGGCTGGGCCATGGAAGACGCCACCTCCATCGTGAAACTCGTCGCCGACCGGCGCACCGCCCGCCTCCTCGGTGCGCACTACATGGGCCCCCAGGCATCGACGTTGATCCAACAACTCATCACGGTGATGGCTTTCGACCTTGATCTCCGCGAAGTCGCCCGACTCCAATATTGGATTCACCCCGCATTAGGTGAGGTAACTGAGAACGCCATCCTCGGCCTCGATTTCACTTTCCCCGAGGTCTAAGCAAAAAACTTTCTTCGGACACGAATCAACCTGAGAACACCTCTAAGTTTTTCACAGCTAAAACCCACTATCTTTTGCGCCTACCAGCATAAATGCGCTAACCTGCTCAACGTTCCCTGGAAGCGAACTGGAATCCACCGCGTTCCCGTTCACCCCCAAATCGGACTAGAAAAGGAATCGTAAATATGCGTAACCTTCGCAACATTGCACTCGCAGGCGCAACCGCAGTCGCGCTGACCTTCGGCGGCACCGCCGTCGCGGTCGCCGAGGACGCCAACCCTCAGACCCAGCAGAGCTCCCAGCAGGGCGGCGCCGACACCCCGAAGCCGGGCCTCTCCTCATGGGTCGGCCAGAACATCTTCGGGATCGGTGAGCACGGCGGCAAGGGCGACAAGACCGACGCTCAGCAGATCTTCGGCTCCAGCAAGAACTGGGCGGACGCTAGCACTGCTGGCAAGCGTCTTTACGTCTTCTCCGTTGTCCTCGGCATCACCGCTATTCTCGCGCTGCTGATCGCCCCGATCGACAACTTCATCAAGTACGGCCCGCACGCTAAGTAACTGCGTTCGAACTCCCATACCCACTTCAACTTCTAGAAAGTAAGGAAACACCATGCGTAAGTTCCGCAACGCAGCTCTCGCTGCAGCAACCGCAACCGCAGTCGCTTTCGGCGGCGTCACCGTCGCTGGCGCTGAAGAAGCAGCACCGAAGAACCCGAACGGCACCAGCTCCTCGCACTTCTTCTCCGGTTGGGGTGGCGAGCACAACGGCAAGAAGGACTCCACCCTGGGCGAGGTCCTCGAGCAGGGCTTCGGGAAGCTCGGCGAAGGCAAGGGCCTGACCGGCTTCGGCGCAGCTGTGGACCGCACCACGGAAGCTAACATCAGCGACTTCTGGGGCAAGCAGACCGGCGCTCTGCCGCAGTGGGCTCGCATCTGGCGCGACTCCATCGAGTGGTTCGCTCTGCTCGCTGGCGTCGGTGCTGTCATCGGTGCAGCTAACTGGGCTCTGCACGAGGGCCTGCTGCCGCAGCTCTAAATCTCAGCGTGTCGCAGCACTAAAAGCTGCGCGCTAGATACTTCAAGAAGACCGCGAATCCCGCGGTCTTCTTTTTGTTTACCCTCTGGTTCGGCGCGTTGTACCAGCTATATGGTTAGCGCTGGGAATCGGGGAGGGTGAGGATCTCGTTGCCGTCCTCAGTGATGAGGATGGTGTGCTCAAACTGGGCAGTGTACTCACCATCGGTGTTCTGGACGGTCCAGCCGTCGTCCCAGATCTCGTAGTCGAGCCCGCCAAGGTTAATCATGGGCTCGATGGTCAGCGTCATGCCTGGTTCCAGCACGTCCGTGTATGCATCCGAGTCGTAGTGAAGCACCACCAGGCCGTTATGGAAGGTGGGGCCCACACCATGGCCGGTGAAATCCGTGACCACGTTGTAACCGAAGCGTTTGGCGTAGGACTCGATAACACGGCCAATCACGTTAACCTCCCGGCCCGGCTTGGCAGCCCGGATGCCACGCATCATCGCCTCGTGCGTGCGCTCAACGAGCAGCATGTGCTCCTCGGCGACGTCGCCAGCCAGGAAGGTGGCGTTCGTGTCACCGTGGACGCCGTTTTTGTAGGCGGTGACGTCGATATTGCAGATATCGCCTTCCTGGATCACGGTGGTATCCGGGATGCCGTGGCACACGATCTCATTAAGAGACGTGCAGCAGGACTTTTCAAAACCGCGGTAGCCAAGCGTCGATGGGTACGCACCGTGGTCCAGCATGTACTCGTGGGCGATGCGGTCAATCTCATCGGTGGTCACGCCAGGCGCCACAGCCGCGCCGGCTGCCTCAAGAGCGTTCGCGGCGATGCGGGACGCTTCGCGCATCTTCTCGATGATCTCCGGTGTCTGCACAAACGGTTCGCCGATGTTCTCCGCGACGGTGTCTTTCCAGGCGTATTCCGGGCGCTCAATAGAGTCCGGCACGGTGCGGATCGGTGTGGGTTTTCCAGGTTTCAGTTTTCCGCGTGGGTTCATGGGTGCCATGGTAGTCCCGCGTGTTTCGGCCTAGACTCCGGCCTCATCGATGTTGCGCAGCATCGCGTCAGTGATGTGCACGGCTGCCTCAGATCCGCCACCAAGGACGATGAGGGTGGCAAACGCAATGTCATCATCCCGGTAGCCGGTGAACCAGGAGTGGGAGCCGCTGTTGATTTCGGCCTCACCAGTCTTGCCGCGGATGTCGCCGCCAGCACTCATGCCGCCAGCGGTGCCGCCAGGGCTGACAACTGCCTTCATCATGTCCTGCAGACCCGCCAGGGCCTGCGGGTCGAGTTTGGGTGCCGTTTCGCTGGCTTTCGTTTCCTTGCCTTGAATCAGATACGGCAGAGGAACCTCGCCACGGGCAGCAGTTGCGGACACGAGCGCCATGCCAAACGGGCTCGCCAGGTCATGGCCTTGCCCGTAACCGGCCTCGGTGCGGTCAAGCGCTTCTTCGCCGACGGGGATCGAGCCAGTCAAGGTCTCCAAGCCCGTGATCTCGTAGTCCACCCCAAGGCCAAATTGCTTACCGACGTCTTTGAGCTCCCCCGGCGCCAACTTCGTTGAAATGTCCGCAAAGGTGGTGTTGCAGGACCGTGCGAATGCGGTCTGCAGTGGGACATCCCCAGCGCCAGAGCCCGCGTAGTTAGTCACGATGCGCCCGTAAATATTCATGGTTCCTGGACACGGCACGATGGAACCTGGGTTGAGCCCTTGCTTTTCCAATCCAGCGGCTGCGGAAATGATCTTGAGCGTCGAGCCCGGCGGGTACTGGCCGGTAAGGGCTAGGTTGCCGTCCTTATCCGCCTCAGGTGTTTGAGCAACGGCGAGGATCTCGCCCGTCGAGGGGCGGATTGCCACGATCATTGCTTTCTGGCCCGCGATCGGCTCAAGAGCCTTCTCCGCGGCAACCTGAACCTTGTGGGACAGGCTGATCCCGATGGACGGCGATGGCTTCGCGTCGTGCTTTTCCACGTCTTCGAGCTCATTGCCGTTCTCATTCACAACGGCGATCTTCCAGCCCGCATCTCCCTCCAAATCCCCGCGCACAACTTCACCGATGCGTGCCATGATGTCCGGCGCAAAACCCGGATTCGCATTGACCATCGCAGCTTCCTCATTCAGCCGCACCCCGGGGATACCCTTCAACGCGGCATCAGCGACCGCATGGGAGGTGGCCGGGATCATCGCCACGGAGTACACCCCAGAAGCCGCCTCCAATTCCTTCTGCAGGTCCCCCGCATCGCGCGTGGGAACCGCTTTGTCCACCGCGTGAGCATTGGTCAAAGCATTGGAGATCGAGATGGCGGTTTCCGGAACATTGCGCACCGCGCCTTTATCTACGAGCAGCCGATACGCCACCCCCGGACTCAACAACGCCACACCATCGGAGGACACCACACTCGCCTGCTTCGCTGGGACCGTCCGCAACTCAAGGTGCTGGTTCGCCCCCAGGCGTGGGTGCAATACAGACGGCTGCCACCGCACCGTCCACTCGTCATTGGACTGCGTCAACGTCATCGACGCGTCATAGGCCACCTGCCGGTCGCGTGGCAGGGCCCACTCCAAGGTGTAGTGGGCGGTAGCGATGTTTTCTTTTTGGTCAATGTAGTTCAGCGTCGCATTCAATGCTTCTGCTTGCAGGCCACTGACGGTGGCGGAGGCCGAGTCGGTGGCTTGCTGGGGGACGTCGACAAGCTGAGCTAGGGCCTCATAATCGAAATCTTGCAGAGCATCGAGTAGATCCTGCGCTACTGGCTTCGCCGGATTCGGCTTCGGTGTACACGCACTCACACCAAGCGCAACAACCAGTACGGCAAGCAGCGCAAGGACCCGAGATTTCATCGTCCTACTTTGTAACCTTGACTTCAGCCTTCGCGCCCGCGATCTCCTCAAGGCCCTCTTCTTCCGCGATGCGTTCAGCATGCGCAATGAGCGTTTCGACGATCTTCGACTCCGGTACCGTCTCCACAACCTCGCCCTTGACAAAGATCTGGCCCTTGCCGTTACCGGAAGCGACGCCGAGGTCCGCATCGCGCGCTTCACCGGGGCCATTAACTACGCAGCCCATCACAGCAACACGCAACGGATACTCCATGCCCTCCAGGCCGGCGGTGACCTCCTCGGCGAGCTTGTACACGTCCACCTGCGCGCGACCACACGACGGACAGGAGACGATCTCCAGCTTGCGCGGACGCAGATTGAGCGCCTGGAGGATCTGGTCGCCGACCTTGATCTCCTCCACCGGGTCAGCGGAAAGGGAGACGCGGATGGTGTCGCCGATCCCCTCAGCCAGGAGCGCGCCAAAGGCCACAGAGGACTTGATCGTACCCATGAACTTCGGGCCCGCCTCCGTCACACCGAGGTGCAGCGGATAATCCGTCTTCGCGGCGAGCTGGCGGTACGCCTCCACCATGAGAACCGGGTCGGAGTGCTTCACGGAAATGGCGATATCACCGAAACCATGCTCCTCGAACAGGCCGGCCTCCCATACCGCGGACTCCACGAGTGCCTCCGGGGTTGCTTTACCGTATTTCTCCAGAAGGCGCTTATCCAAGGAGCCACCATTAACACCGATGCGGATCGGAATCCCCGCATCGGCAGCAGCCTTGGCTACCTCTTTCACGCGGCCGTCGAACTCCTTGATGTTGCCCGGGTTCACGCGCACGGCGGCACACCCGGCGTCAATGGCTGCGAAGATGTACTTCGGTTGGAAGTGAATATCCGCAATAACCGGGATCGGCGACTTTTGCGCAATCGCCGGCAACGCATCCGCGTCGACCGTCTTCGGGCAGGCCACGCGCACGATGTCACAACCAGCCGCTGTCAGCTGCGCGATCTGCTGCAAAGTTGCGTTAATATCGTGCGTCTTCGTCGTCGTCATCGACTGCACACTAATCGGGTGATCGGATCCGACACCTACTCCACCCACGAACAACTGGCGGGTTTTACGACGCGGAGCAAGAGTCGGAGGCGGGCCTTCCGGGATGCCCAAACCGATGGGAAGATTCATAGACCTAAGACTAACACCGGTTCCGTCAGCCAAAGAGACGCACGGGGTTGACCACGTCGGCGACAATGACCAACACGCCCACACCCAACAGGAGCGCCGCCATCGCGTACGTGATCGGCGCCAACTTCTGGTAGTTCACCGGCTCCCCCGCCGGCAGCCCGCGCAGCGCGCGCAGCCGATCACGGATTGCTTCATACAGAACCACCGCGATGTGCCCACCATCCAATGGTGGCAGCGGGATCAGGTTGAACAGGGCCAGGAAGAAGTTCAGGGAAACCAGCAGGAAGAAGAACACCGCCCACATGGAGCGCTCCACCAGCTCACCACCGGCCCGCGACGCACCGACCACACTGATCGGCCCCTCCACATCCCGCTCCGCACCGAAGATGGACGCCGCCACCCCCGGCACCTTGCCCGGAAACGCGATGATCCCCTTCACGGATGCTGACAGCATCTCCCCGGACACACGCGCGGTTGCCGGCACTGCTTCGACCGGACCAAAGCGCTTCACGGCATCTTCCACCGGGGCATTGCTCACGCCGATCGCGCCGGCTTCAAAAGCGGTTCCTTCGGGGGTGAGGCGGGTGACGGAGGCGACGGGGACGTCGATAAGCATGCGCTCCCCTGCGCGCTCCACATCAAGCGTGACCGTCTGGCCCGGGCGTGTGAGCACGTACTCGCGGATCTCCACGAAGGTGCGCATCTCCTGGCCGTCGATGGCCAAGATCTTGTCGCCGGGGCGCACTCCCGCTTCACCGGCCGGACCAGGGCCCGCGCAGTCGGCGACCGTCCTGGCATCCACCTGGTCAGACGTGCACGACACCTCTCCCACCGTCGGGGTGCGATCTGCGTACGGGTTCGGGATACCGAACGAGACCGCCAGTAGGTACAGCACCATGAACCCGAGAAACAGGTTCATCACAATGCCACCGCTCATCACCGCAACCCGCTGCCACCACGGCTTACGGTACATCGCGTGCGGCTCTTCTTCCGGGGTGAGCGGATCCATCGCGGTCATGCCGGCGATGTCGCAGAACCCGCCGAACGGCAGCGCGGCGATGCCGTACTCCGTCTCCCCCTTCTTCACGGACACAAGCTTCGGGCCGAACCCCACGAAGAAGCGGCGCACGCGCATGCCAAAGGCTTTCGCTGTGAGCATGTGGCCGGCCTCATGCAGCGCGATCGACACAGCGATACACAGCGCGAAGGCAACAATGCCCAGGATGAATGGTCCCACGAACTGCCTTTCCGTCTGGCGCTACGCACTGATGGTTTTAACCCGCTCTATGGCGCGGGCGCGGGCCTCGGTTTCCACGGCCACGATATCGTCGAAGGATGACGGTACCACCGCAAAATCCGACGCCGAATCCAGCACATAGTCGATGGTGTCCACGATCTGGGGGAAGCGGATCTTTCCGGCTAGGAACGCGGCGGCTGCCTCTTCGTTGGCGGCGTTGTACACGGCGGGGAAGGTGTCTCGGGCGCGCGCGACATCGCGAGCAAGGCGCACGGCGGGGAAAGCCTCCTCATCGAGTGGCTCGAAGCGCCAATCCATCGCCTGCGTGAAGTCAAGCTTCGGCTGCACGTCCGCCACGCGGTCCGGCCATGCAAGGGCATGCGCGATGGGCATCTTCATCGATGGCGGTGACGCCTGCGCGATCGTCGCACCGTCCACGAAGGTCACCATCGAGTGCACGATCGACTGCGGGTGCACGGTCACATCAATGATGTCCGGGGAGATGCCAAAGAGCAGCGTCACCTCAATCAGCTCGAGGCCTTTATTCACCATCGTCGCGGAGTTCAACGTGTTCATCTGCCCCATCGACCACGTCGGATGCGCGGCAGCTTGTGCGGGGGTGGCGTCCCACATCTGCTCACGTGTTTGCCCACGGAAAGGTCCACCGGAAGCAGTAAGGACGAAGCGTTCCACATCCTCGGCCCGGCCCGCGCGTAAGCATTGCGCCATCGCGGAATGCTCTGAATCAACGGGGACGATCTCGCCGCCGCGCGCCATGACAATATCGCCGCCCGCAACGAGAGACTCCTTGTTCGCCAGCGCGAGCACCGCGCCACTGTCCAGCGTGGCCAACGTCGAAGCGAGCCCCAGCGATCCGACAAGAGCGTTCAGCACCACATCAGCGTTCACGTGGCGCACCAGCGTTTCCGCGGCCGCGTCACCGCGCAGAACCTCGCCTCCGAGCTCACGGCTTACCTCATCAGCAGCTTCTTGCTTAGCGACGCCAACCTGCCCCGCCCCCAACCCCCACTCCCGCGCCTGGGCGACGATCGTGGCTGGATCCGACCCGGCGGCGGAAATACCCACGACCTCAAAGGCATCGGGGTTGTCCCGAATGACATCTAACGCCTGCGTACCGATGGAACCCGTGGAACCCAAAATCACAACTTTGCGCACAGTTTCATTGTCACACAGAGCGGGCGGGAAGCGCTGTGGGGTCATACTAAGGGTGAGGTTCGGGGTGTTTCGGGGGGATGAATCGGAAACACAGCACCACGTGTGCCAAAATGGTGGCATTGACTCTTTTCCCTAACCCGTGTCAAGGAGTTTGCTGTGAGCGCTAAGGATGACGCACCCCAAGTCTACAACGGTGTTTCCGAGGCTGATGTGCCTTCCGCCAAGTGGGGTTGGTCTGAACTGACCCCGAAGACCATCCAGATCGCTGGTTGGGTGTCCGTGGCTTTCCTCATTGGCTTCAACTTCGGCAACCATAGGGGCCACGTGGAGACCATCTGGTTGATCGCCCTGGCAGTCCTTATTGCTCTCGGCCTCGTGCTGTTTGCCATCCGCCCGGAGCTGTCCCAGGTGCGCACTCTCACCGCTTTCAACCAGCCGGTCGGTTACGAGGAAAAGAACTGGACTGAACTCCAGCGCACCATGACCGGACCATACGCTGATCTGACCGACAGCCAGCTGCGCGCCCACAACATTGAGCCGGAGGCATTCCGCGCTTCCCGCAGCACCCAGCAACTGGGCAAGTAAGACATTTAGTTAACCCCAGCTAGCAGTTCTATGATCTGTTAGCTGGGGTTTTCTTCTGCCCCGATGTGGTGTTAGGCCTCTGCCTTTTCATCGGCGGCCAGCTGGCCGCACGCAGCAGCGATTTCTTGGCCCTTGGTGTCACGCACTGTGCACGGCACACCTTGGGCGATGACGCGGCGGACGAACTCGTCCTGGCGCTCACGCGGGGACGCGTCCCACTTCGAACCCGGGGTCGGGTTCAGTGGGATGAGGTTGACGTGGACGAGGGGGCCCAATGCGTCGTGAAGCTTTTTGCCCAGCATGTCCGCACGGAAATCATGGTCATTGATGTCGCGGATGAGCGCGTACTCGATGGATACGCGCCGGCCGGTTTGGTCCGCGAAGTAACGGGCAGCATCCAGAACGTCGGCGACGGAGAAGCGATTGTTCATGGGGACGAGGGTGTCGCGCAGTTCATCATCAGGCGTGTGCAGGGAAACCGCGAGGGTGACATTGAAGCCTTCGTCCGCAAGCTTACGGATAGCCGGCGCGAGCCCCACAGTGGACACCGTCACGTTGCGCTGCGAGATGCCAAAGCCCTCCGGCGCGGGCAAGATGATCTGACGCACCGCGGCCACCACGCGGTTGTAGTTAGCCAGTGGCTCCCCCATGCCCATAAAGACTACGTTGGTCAAGCGACCGCCTTCAGCTTCCATCATGGCGGCGGCTTCACGCACCTGGTCCACGATCTCCGCGGTGGACAGGTTACGGTCAAGCCCACCCTGGCCGGTCGCACAGAACGGGCACGCCATGCCACAGCCAGCCTGGGAGGAGATGCACAGGGTCGCGCGGCCCGGGTAGCGCATAAGTACGGATTCCAACAAGATCCCGTCGTGCAGGCGCCACAAGGTCTTGGTGGTATCACCGTTATCGGTTTCCACGGTGCGCACCGGGGTGAGCAAGCGTGGGAACAGTGCTTCCTTGACTGTCTCACGTTGAGCAGCAGGTAGGTCCGTCATCGTGGACGGGTCCGCTTCATAGCGGCCGTAGTAGTGGCGTGCGATCTGGTCGGCGCGGAACTTGGGTAGGCCGAGCTCCCCCAATGCAGTGATGCGTTCTTCAACGGTCAGGTCCGCGAAGTGCTTCGGCGGCATGCCGCGCTTGGGGGACAGCAACTGGATCTTTGGAAAATCACTCATGACGTGGCCCATTCTGCCCGGTTTGTCACGTCATAGCCAATTGTTACAGCACGACGACGTTCATCAGCAGCCACGTCGCCGCAGCCGCCGGTAGGATGCCGTCAACCCGGTCCATCATTCCGCCGTGACCTGGCAAGAGCGCAGACATATCCTTGATGCCCAGTTCACGTTTGAACTGGCTTTCCACCAAATCTCCCAGGGTGGCGCACACGACGATGCCGAGCCCGAAGATGAGTCCTGCCCACCACTGTGTCCCCAGCAGGTACATGCCGGTGAGTACACCCGTCACCGCACCGAGGATGACAGAGCCGACGAATCCTTCCCAGGATTTCTTCGGGCTTACTGCCGGTGCCATCGGATGTGAACCGAAGAGAACACCGGCGGTGTACCCACCCACATCATTGGCCACCACGCATGCGATGAACGTGATGATGAAAAATCCACCCGCGACCCCTGGCGCTTCTAGGCGGGAGATCATGGCGGCAAAGGCCCCGAACATGCCGATCCACACGAGGACAAAAATGTTCACGGCTGTGTCGCGCACATAGTTCCGTGGCGCGGTATCCGGGCCGTGGAAGAACAGGCGCGCGAACATAAGGGCCAACACGCTTACGGTGAAAGTGGCCAGCAACCCGGTATATCCAAACGGCCACGTAGACACAATCATGGATATGCCCAGCACGATGCTGGCAAAGCGGTACACACCAAAGCCGTGTTCGCGCAGGCGGGTGAAGGTTTCCCACATCGCCAGCGCGGCAGCCACGCTGACAACGGGATACCACATGACAGGCCCCACGTAGGTGGCCACGAGCACCAAGGTAATAAGCACCACACTCGTGGCAATCGCCACGGGCAGGTTTCGGCCCGCGGAGTTCTTGGGTTTAGGCAGGTGAACTCGGCGCTGGTGTTGGTTTTCAGTCGTGTCCGTCACGGAATTTAGACCTCGAGGAGCTCTGCTTCCTTCTTGCCCACCAAGTCGTCAATCTGCTCGACGTACTTGGCGGTGGTCTTGTCCAGTTCCTTCTCAGCTGCGGTCACTTCGTCCTCACCCGCGTCGCCGTCCTTCTGGATCTTTTTCAGTGCGTCCATGCCGGAGCGGCGGACGTTGCGGATGGCAATCTTGCCGTCCTCACCCTTTGCCTTGGCCTGCTTGACCAGGTCGCGGCGGCGCTCTTCGGTGAGCTGCGGGATGGTCACGCGGATGACGTGACCGTCATCGGTCGGGTTGACGCCGAGGTCGGAGTTACGGATCGCGTTTTCAATCTCACCCATCGTGGACGGGTCGAACGGCTTGATCAGCAGCATCCGAGGCTCCGGCACGGAGATGGTGGCCATCTGGTTGATCGGGGTGGGTGCGCCGTAGAAATCAGCCATGACACCGTTGAACATGGCAGGGTTCGCGCGGCCGGTGCGGATGGTCACCAGCTCAGAGCGGGTGTGTTCCACGGAGTTGGTCATGCGCTCTTCGGCGTCGAGCAATACGTCGTCGATCATGGGGTGTTCATCCTTTCATCGCGCGCATTGTGCGCGCCGTTGTCGTGTACTAACTTAGCAGCCGCTTCTACACTGAACTTCACGATGCATGCTGCTTTCACCTACCTCGACAATTCCGTCCTGCCCCAAACTGCTGGGCGGTTGGCTGGTTGGGTGATCCCCGCGAAGGATCTTTCGGATGTCGCGGGGATGCCTACCACGATGGGGAACCCCGCGCGCGAGTACAAAGCGCGCACGACCTCACCATTCCTCGCCACGCTGGTGCGCCAGGGCGCGGCGATCAACGGCAAGACTGTGACGGCGGAGATGGGTGCCACGGTGTACGCGGAGCGGGTGCCGGAGCTCGTGTCCCCTGCTTATCCGGGAGCCACACCGGGTGGTTCCTCCTCGGGTGCAGCGGTGGTTGTGGCCGAGGGGCTGCATCGCGCGGCACATGGCAGTGATGCAGGTGGATCGTTGCGGGTGCCTGCCGCCGCATGCGAAGTTGTGGGTTTCAAGCCTTCCGGCGCGGGCACCGTGGATGGGTTCCTCACCCGCACGGTCGCCGATCAGCTCACCCTTCATGGTCTGCCCCAGAATGCTTATCGACGTCTCCGCCTCGGCATCTGCACCTCTCCCCTCTTCGCCTCCAACGCACAAGTAGACGAGAAACGTGTTGCTGTGGTGGAGCGTGCGGGGGAGGTTCTGGAGGAGCTGGGAGGCGTCGATAAGCAAGTGCTTGAACCTTTCTCTGGTGCGGAGCGCGCTTTTGGCTACTTCCGTACGTTGATCACGCATAATTTTGCGGACGTGGACCCGGCAGACAGCGAATATTTGGCGTGGTTGCGGCGTGAGGGTCGCGCCTTGACCCCGGGCGATGTGACGTTGGCACGGCAACAGGCAGCGGGTGTGGCAACTCATGTGGCGGCGCAATGGGATGTGGACGTGGTGCTCACACCCACGATTGCGGCGGACCCGCCCGCGGTGGACTACTTCCCTGGTTTAGCGCCGGAGGACAGCTTCATGGCGCAAACCGAATGGTCACCGTGGTGTTCCCTGTTCAACCTCTCGGGTGGGCCTGCAGTGGCAGTGGGACCGGTTCATTTGGGTGGGCTCACCGTGGATGATGCGACGCTGCTCCAACTGGCGCAGCTGATTGAACCCGTCGTGCGCGAGTGGCGCTAAAGCGCGCGCACCAAGACCGCGCCGATGAACACGAGGACAAGGCCCACCACGCGGTTGGCGTGGAGCGGAGTTTTTGGGCTGCCAAAGAAACCGAAGCGCTCAATGACCTGACCACAGATAATCGTGCCGGCAAGCTGGCCGATGACTGTGGCGCCCGTGCCGATAATTGGCGCCAGGGTTGCCATTCCCACCACGAAGATCGCACCGAACACTCCGCCGAGCCACATCCACCACGGGCCGGGTTCAATAGTGGATAGGAGCGCCTGGCGGGAAGAACGGAAAGTCAAGCTGAGCAGAAACAGCAGTGTTGCGCCGACAGCCAAGTTGACGGCGCCCGCCTGGATCGAGCTACCCAGGACGGTGCCCAAATAACCATTGGCCGCGGTTTGAGTGGCGGAGCACATGCCCATGAAGACACCGAAGGCACGCCAACCCCACAGGGAGCCGCCACCCGCGTGGCCTCTTATTGCTCCGTCGCTATTGTGACGGAGAACGTGAATGCACACGATACCAGCCAGGACCACGACCGCGCCAAGCAAACGCAGCGCACTGGCTTCCGTTTGGGGCGCCCCGAAGATGCCAAACTGGTCGATGACCAACGCCATGATCACTTGGCCCAGGATGGGTATGACCACAGTTTCCACGCTGCCCAACCGCGGGAACAGCAGCACGTTGCCGGTGAGGAACACGGTGCCCATGACACCGCCGATCCACACCCACCAGGGTTCCGCAGCAGCGGCTGCAAAATCCCAGCGGAATCCAGAAATGGCCACGGCCAGGGTCACCGCGCACAGAAACGCGACGGTGAAAGAGTAAAAGCTCGTGGGTAAGGGCGCACCCACGCTCGTGCGCAGGCGACTGTTCACCGCGGTCTGGGCAGGGATGACCGCCCCAACCGCCATCGCGGCGAGAATGAGCATTACTTCACGAGGGTGCCGATGCGCTCCCCCGCAACCGCCCGCGCAATATTGCCTTCCTTGAGCAGATTGAACACCAGGATCGGCATGTTGTTATCCATGCAGAGGCTGAAAGCAGTGGCGTCGGCGACCTTGAGGTCCTTCTCCAGTGCCTCACGCGGAGAAATCTCGCTGAAGAGCTCAGCGTCCGGGTTCGTGCGTGGGTCGTCGGAATACACGCCGTCGACTGCTTTGGCCATGAGCAGAACATCACACCCGATTTCCAGGGCGCGCTGCGCGGCCGTGGTGTCGGTGGAGAAGTACGGCATACCCATGCCGGCACCGAAGATGACCACGCGGCCCTTCTCCAGGTGGCGGGATGCACGCAGCGGCAGGTACGGCTCCGCCACCTGCGCCATGTTGATCGCGGTCTGCACACGGCAGTCCACGCCCTCCTGCTGCAGGAAGTCCTGCAGCGCCAGGCAGTTCATCACGGTGCCCAGCATGCCCATGTAGTCCGAGCGTGCACGGTCCATGCCGCGCTGCTGCAACTGCGCGCCGCGGAAGAAGTTACCGCCACCGATCACCACGGCGATCTCGGTACCACCACGGGCAACTTCAGCGATCTGCTTGGCCACACTTTCAACCACATCAGGGTCAATGCCGACCTTGCCCCCACCGAACATCTCACCACCAAGCTTCAGCATCACTCGCTTGTAGCCTGTACGCATGGGTGCCGTGGCTTCGGTCACGTTTGTCAACTCCTTTGAAAAGGGGGTCAGATACACTCGGCGACAATCTTACGCTGCCGGAGGAGAAGGACCCAGATGCGCGCCAAACTCACTACTGCCGCCCTTTCCTGTTTGCTACTAACAGCCTGTGGCACACACCCGGAGCAGCACGCGCTGCAGGACGCGTTGGCAGAACACGCGGGTGACGCTTCTGTCACGCTGCATGTCAGCGACGTTTATCCCAAGGCCACGCAAGTCCTCCTTGTTTGCCCGTACGCGGGCCAGACGGCAAATGACATGCTTGGCCGTCACGTGTTTCGCAATCTTGAGGACGCCAACGATGCCACCAACTGGGTGCTCGTCCAACAACCCAACAACGCTGTGAACAAAGTTGCCCTAGAACGATCCCACATTGACCTCTGCAAAGGTGCTGCCGACCCGGTGTTGGCACTAAACGCGGATGCGCAAATGCGGTTTGAGAGGCGGGACGGGGTGTGGGCGTTGGAACGTCGATAAGCAAAAAGCCCCAGGCGAACCTGGGGCACATGCTGTGTGAGGGCTTTGAGCTAGGGCTTAAGCCTGGCCAACCTCGAAACGGACGAAGTCCTTGACCTCAATGCCGTTCTCCTCAGTGAACTGACGGACGGTCTTCTTGGAGTCAGCCAGGGACGGCTGCTCGAGCAGAGCAACGTCCTTGAAGAAGCCGCCGAGACGACCTTCGACGATCTTCTCGATGGCAGCTTCCGGCTTGCCCTCGTTGCGGGTGATCTCTTCCTGGACTGCGCGCTCCTTCTCCACGACATCAGCCGGGACAGAGTCCTTGTCCAGGTAACGAGCCTTCATAGCAGCGATCTGCAGAGCAACCTGGTGTGCAGCCTCAGCGTTGTCACCGGTGTAGGACACAAGCACGCCCACTGCCGGCGGCAGGTCTGCAGCCTTCTGGTGCAGGTACTTAGCGATGTTATCGCCCTCAACGGTAGCCGCACGACGCAGCTCGAGCTTCTCGCCGATCTTTGCGGACAGTGACTGCAGGACATCAGCAGCAGTCTCACCATTGACGTCAGCACCAGCGAGCTCCTCAACGGAGTTAGCCTTCACAGCGGCAGCCGCATCAGCAATCTGCTGGGCAATCTGCTTGAACTCATCGTTCTTAGCCACGAAGTCAGTCTCAGAGTTGATCTCAACGATGGTGTTGCCGGAGACAGCCACCAGGCCCTCGAGAGCGTTGCGCTCAGCGCGCTTGCCCACGTCCTTGGCACCCTTGATGCGCAGGATCTCAACGGCCTTGTCAAAGTCGCCGCCGGATTCTTCCAGGGCCTTCTTGCAATCGAGCATGCCGGAGCCGGTGGTTTCGCGCAGCTTCTTCACGTCTGCAGCGGTGTAGTTCGCCATAGTGGGGCGCCCCTCCTCGTGGTGGTTGTTCAAAGTATGTAAAAGGTCAGTTGACAGCGTAGTGCACGCATGCCGGACCGGCATGCCCAGCTCGCTAGAACCAACTGTGTTGTGAGGAAACCCCCGTGCCCGCGCGTCCGTCACGCTCTCGTGCGAGGCGAGGCGGACGGGACGCTATACCGGACGCGGGGGTTGCCTGTTGTGAGGTTTAGCCTCAGCTTAGTTTTCGGAAGCTGCTTCAGCTGCCGGTGCTTCCGCTGCTGCCTCAGCCTGCTCTGCGGCCGGAGCCTGCTCTGCCGCCTCAGCTGGTGCGTCGCCTGCTGCTTCGCGTGCCTTGGCCAGAGCGCGCTCTTCGCGCTGCTGCTTACCAGCAACAACTGCCTCACCGATGATGTGGGTGAGAACCTTGACGGAGCGGATTGCGTCGTCGTTGCCCGGGATCGGGTAATCAACAACATCCGGGTCACAGTTGGTGTCCAGGACTGCCACGACCGGGATGCGCAGCTTCTGTGCCTCGGAGACAGCGATGTGCTCCTTGTTCGTGTCCACGATCCACAGTGCGGACGGGGTCTTGGTCATCTCGGAGATGCCGCCCAGGACGCGCTCCAGCTTGGTGCGCTCGCGGGTGAGCATGAGGATTTCCTTCTTGCCGCGGCCTGCGTAGCCATCCTCGGCTGCGTCCATGGCCTGCAGTTCCTTCATACGGGCGAGGCGCTTGGACACGGTCTGGAAGTTGGTCAGCATGCCACCGAGCCAGCGGTGGTTGACATACGGCATGCCCACGCGCTGTGCTTCTTCCTGGACCGGCTCCTGGGCCTGCTTCTTGGTGCCCACGAACAGGATGGTGCCGCCGTGTGCGACGGTCTCCTTGACAAATTCGAATGCTTCATCGATGTAGGTCAGCGTCTGCTGCAGGTCGATGATGTAGATGCCGTTGCGGTCGGTGAAGATGAAGCGACGCATCTTCGGGTTCCAACGACGCGTCTGGTGGCCGAAGTGCACACCTGCGTCGAGGAGTTCACGCATGGTTACAACTGCCATGGGAATGTCTCCTTTGGAGTAAATATTCTCGGTTTCTTGTCTTGTTGTGTGGGTTTGCCCCACACCCTGGCGGTGAGCCACACTCGCGCCTTCCGTGGAATCAATAATTTTTCCGTGGACATGGAACTGCCCACAGGTGATTCACAAGAAGGACCGATGCAAGTGGTGACACCTGCTCCACTACACCTATCGAAGATAGGCTATGACCAGGCATTTTCACCGCGCGTAGTCAACTCGCCCGAATGGACTCGTTGCTGCCGTGTAAGTCTACATTGCTCCAGCGTATGCGCCAATTTATGGCGCGGCCCTGTGGATAGCTTGTCGTTTTCCACAGGCCCTTTTCGCTTATCGACGCCCCCTTCCCCACAATCGAACCCATGATTCCTTTTCAGCGTTTGTTCTTTGCCGTGGGAGTAGCAGTAGCAACCCTCCTTGGTGGTTTCTGCCCTGCGTGGGCATACGTGGATCCGACGACTGGCGCATCGAGTGCCACGCGGGTCACGCGCGGGGCTGACATCCCGGAGAAGAACTGGATGCGCGGCCACCGCGGTGTGGATTTGACGGCACGCACCGGGCAAGACATTGTGGCAGCCGAAGACGGCGTGGTGGCCTTCGTGGGTGTGGTGGTGGGGGTTCCGGTGATCTCCATCGACCATGCGGACGGTATCCGCACCACGTACCAACCGGTGTTCCCCACCGTGGCGGTCGGGGATGTTGTCCAGGAAGGGCAACCGATTGGCCGGATGGCGCCACCAAATGGGGATCACGATGGGCTGCACTGGGGCGCCAAGACGGGACCGGACACCTACATCAATCCGCTGACGTTGCTAGACACACCGACTATTCGTCTTAAGCCCGTGGATGGGCTTGGTCGTACACCGATTTCAGGCGCTGTGCGCTGACGTGGGTATAAATCTGCGTGGTCTGCAAGGAGGAGTGTCCAAGGAGTTCCTGCACAACTCGAAGGTCCGCACCACCTTCAAGCATGTGGGTGGCGGCGCTGTGGCGCAGCGCGTGCGGGCTTAAGTCACTGTCGCCAGTGCGTTGCGCGGCACGTTCCACGACTCGGCGGACCTGGCGCACGTCAATACGCCTACCACGCGAGCCGAGGAACAGTGCATGTCCGGCGGCCCCCTCTTTATTCTTCGCAGCCAACTCGCCTCGGCGCGACAGCCACGCATCAAGCGCAGTGCACGCATTATCTCCAAAAGGAACAACGCGTTGTTTATTGCCTTTACCCGTGACCTTGGCTAAACCACGGCTGAGGTCTACATCGTCCACATCCAGTCCGGTGAGTTCGGAGACGCGCATGCCCGTGGCATAGAGCAGCTCAAGCATCGCACGGTCACGGGCTGCCTCAGGCCCATGGGCGTCCGGGTTGATCTGTGCCTCAACGAGCTCTTGGGCACGCTTCGGGCTCACCACATCGGGTAGGTGACGGTTCACTTTCGGAGTGACCAAGCGGGCAGCCACATCGGATTCAAGGTGGCCATGTTCGTAGGCCCAGGTAGAAAACGCGCGGGCCGCAGCAGTACGTCGCGCCATGGTAGAGCGGGCCAGCCCGGCGCGCATGCCGGCGGCGAGCCAGGAGCGGAGGGTGGGAAGGGTGAAGTCGTCAAAAAGCGGGGCGAATTCCGCAAGTGACCGTATGTCACTGCGGTACCCCTTGACTGTGGCTTCGGAGCGACCTTTGACCAGGAGGGCGTAGTCAGCGAAGTCATCGATCACCGCGTTGAGTTGCGTCATGGTGCCCTCCTGCCGTTTTTAGATCTCCTGGCAGTATATGGCCACTCCTGGGTTAGGCGGGGATGCCCGCTCCATCGGCTCTTTCCCAGAGCTGGCCTTTGCGGATGACCATGCCCTTCTTGTTCAGGTCCATGAGAAGATGGACCGTCAGACCAATGGTGAAGCCACATGCCTGGGCAACGTCCCCCGCCTCAAGGCCACCAGTATCGGCGAGTGGCAGGGAATCATAGACCCGCAGCTCGTTGCGAGAGAGTTGCTGGATGGCGTTTGCGGCGTAGTCCAATTCGAGCTGGCCGTCCACATCCGATGTGCCGATGGGGCTGAGCTTCTCGTGCGCATCATCGGCGCTCAACACCATGGCTGCGCGCTCATCACGGATGGCCAGATTCGTGCCCAAGGACCCCGGCCCGAGGATGGGCCCCGGCACCGCCATGCCCACTCGGTTGAACACTTCCACCCACTTCAGAGTGTTCAACGCACCGGACCGGAACGCTGCTTCCACAACGATGGTGCCCTGCGTGAGCGCGGCCACAAGCCGATTCCTGGTGAGGAAGCGGTGGCGGTCCGGGGTCATTCCGGGTGGATACTCGGTGACAATCGCTCCTCCCTCACTCGCGACCCTTGCAAACAACTGCTCATTACGCCGCGGGTACACCTGCCCGGCACCACACGCCGCAACAACAACGGTTGTGCCGCCAGCATCGAGAGCCGTGGAGTGCGCCACCGTGTCAATTCCCAACGCCCCGCCGGAGACAATGGTGTGCTGGTGGCGTGCCAGTCCCTTACATAGATCAGTCGTGGCATGACGCCCGTACGCGGAGGCGGCGCGTGTACCCACGATCCCCACCGCACTGGCAAACAACTGCGCCAGGCTCTCATTGCCCCGCACCCACAACGCGTGTGGCGCATAGGCATCAGGTGGCAGACTCAACCTGTTCCCCACTGCTTCACGCATGGCTTTTGCGCGGGCCACATCGAAGGACGCTGCGATCTCATCACGCGGCCAGTGCTCCGATTCGGGAGTGAGCAACACGAAGCCTTCCCGTTCCGCCGCTGCGAGGTCCTCCGATGGTTGATCCCACGTGTATCGCGATTCCGTAGCCGGCCCCAAACCTCCGAGCCAACTCGCACGAGTACGGATGCCGTGTGCAATCTCATCAGCATCACGCCCCGCGTCAAGCAGTGCCAACAAGTGCCGGTTTGGACCTTCCACCACGCGGTTCAGGTATGCCCAGGATTCAAGCGAACTCATGCTGCAACCCCCTGCTGTTCCGTTTCACGCAGGCTCAGCGCATCCATCACCTCTGCCAGACGCGGTGTGTCCACCCCGGCAAGATCCGCCAGTGTCCACGACAGACGAAGCAGCCGGTCCACGCCACGCTGACTGATCATGCCATCGGCCAAAGCGGTACTGATCACGCCCATGCCGTCCTCCGCAGCCGGGAAATCTCGCCGCAGTACCGCGCCGGGGACACGCCCATTCGTCGTGGCTGATAATCCCGCTTTAGCCCACCGCCATTGGGAGCGGTCCCGCGCGGCCAGCACACGCTGCGCAATCACTGCGGAAGATTCCTGATCCGACGCCGTGACAACACCACCCACGGAGGTGGTGTTCAAGCAGATATCAATACGGTCCCGCAGTGGCCCCGATAGGTTTCGCAGGTACTTCGCACGCTCGCCAGAGGAACACTCGCATTTCGCCGCATTGTCTACACCACAGCGGCACGGATTCGCGGCCATGATGAGCTGGAAATTCGCCGGATACACTACCACCCGGCGCGCGCGTGTGAGCTGCACCTCGCCCTTCTCCAGGGGGACACGCAGGGCGTCGAGGGTGCGGGCGTCGATCTCGCTGACCTCGTCTAGAAAGAGCACCCCATGATGCGCATGGCTCACCGCGCCGGGTCGTGGAATACCAGAGCCACCGCCAATCAGCGCTGCTCTGCCTAACGACGGATGCGGTGCCACAAACGGCGCCCTCATAATCACCTCCCCCGAGGAGTTCCCCGAGATTGAATGAATCGCGGTTGCTTCCACCACCTGCTCGGGCGACAGGTCCGGCAAGATCGACGGCAACCTTTCCGCCAGCATCGATTTGCCGGAGCCCGGCGAACCAATCATGAGCATGTGGTGCGCACCCGCTGCCGCAATTTCCATAGCGCGGCGTTCATGGAGCTGGCCGATCACGTCCCGGAAATCGGGCACACGGACCGGCTCCACCGTATGTGTCACGGTTTCGAGGCCAGGCAGTTCGCTCTCCCCGATCGCCCACTGCCACGCTTCACTGAGCGTGTGTGCAATCCTAACCGCCGGGTGTCCAATGAGTGCAGCTTCCTGCGCATTGCCAGCGGGGATGATCACATGATCAATCTCACCGCCATCCGGATGGCCATGCAGCGCTTGCGCGATGATCTGCAAAATGCCATCCACTCGGCGCAGCCCACCGGATAGGGCCAACTCCCCCACGATGAGCGAACGCTTCAATCTCCGCTCCGCCCGCGGATCCATGCTGGCGAGGACCGCCAACGCAACAGGAAGATCAAAATGGGAGCCCGACTTAGGCAGATTCGCCGGCGACAAGGACACCATGATTTTTGTGCGCGGCCATGGCAGCACCGAATTCGCTACGGCGGTGCGAATACGGTCACGGGACTCCCCCACCGCTTTGTCTCCCAAGCCAACGATGTGGATCCCGGGGAGCCCCGGTCCTACATTGGCCTCCACCGTGACAAAGTGAGCATTAACGCCTTCAACAGCCGCACTGTACGTACTAGCAAGCGCCATCTTCAACCCCCTGGTACATGCGGTGGAAGAAGTCGTGGCCGTTGTAAAGCACCTCCACGACGTCGAAACGCACTAGCGAATAAGGCTGACCCATCAACCACTCCGATGCGGCTGCGCGGATGCGGTTGAGCTTGCGCGCTGTTACCGCCTCCGCCGCCCCAAAGCTGTGCCCACGCCGCGTTTTCACCTCGATGAAAACAATCGTTCCGTCCTCCGCACGAGCAATCACATCGATTTCACCCCGCCTGGTTCTGTACCCAAGCTGGACAATCTCATACCCCATCTCCTCATACCAGGCAGCCGTACTTGATTCACCGAGCGTGCCCAGCACCCACGGGTTCGTATCCAAACCAGTGTCAGGCGTACTTTTCACCATCGTCTTCTCCGATCTTTTGTGTTAACTTGCACCGCGCATCAAGGCGGCCTACTCCTTTGGACGACGCAAAAGACCAAACGGATCCCTCAGAATGAAAATTGGCCACAAATAAACAAAACACCCTGTGGATAACACTTCTTTATCCACAGGGTGCTGGTGCGATGGGGCTACTCCGGAATGACCATCTCCGGCTTATCCAGCTCCTCAATGTTGACATCCTTGTACGTGATCACGCGCACGTAGCGGACAAAGCGCACAGCGCGATACATGTCCCACACCCAGGCGTCTGACATGCGCACTTCGTAGTACACATCCTTACCTTCGGTGTGCGGAATCAGCTCCACGCCATTAGCCAAGTAAAAGCGGCGGTCTGTCTCCACCACGTAGGAAAACTGGCTGACCACGTCGCGGTACTCGCGGTACAGAGAAAGCTCAACCTCTGCCTCGTAATTCTCCAATTCCTCAGCGCTCATCGCCTCGTGCTCCTCATATACGTTTGGTGGGCTGCTGCAACGTTGGCATAAGTGTAGCGATGCTCAGGGCTCGCACCGTGGCGGCGCACCGCATCCATATGAGCCTGCGTCCCATACCCCTTGTGCCCCTTCAAGCCGTAGTCTGGAAACTCCTCCGCCATCTGGATGATCAAGCGGTCACGGCTAACTTTGGCCAGGACGCTCGCCGCAGCAATGCAGCGCGCCGTGTAGTCACCACCCACGATGGGGAGTTGGGGAGTGGTGAGGCCGGGGACCCGGAAGGCGTCGACAAGCACAAAACCTGGCTCAACAGACAACTCGGAGATGGCGCGACGGGCACCATCGAGATTCGCGTTTTGGATTCCACGGCGATCAATCTCCCCGGCACTGATATGCACGATGGAGTATGCGGTGGCGGAGGACACCACCTCATTGAAAAGCACCTCGCGCTTCTTCGGCGTGAGCTTCTTGGAATCCGTGAGCTCCTCCAACCCGAGCAGTGGGCGCGAAGGCAGGATGCACGCGGCGATGGTGATGGGGCCAAAGCAGGCACCACGGCCCGCCTCATCAATACCCGCAACGGGACCGAGACCTGCTTTATCCAGCGCCGCCTCGTACGTACGGAGCTGTTTCAGCCTGCGCATTTACTGCTGCAGCAGCTCCACATCACCGTTTTTCACCGGACCAATACGAGTCAACGGCAAAATGATGAAGGAGACTTTACCGCGGATGTTCTTCTCCGGAATGGTGCCCTGGAACTCATCACCCATGTGGTAACGCGAATCCATGGAATTGGTGCGGTTATCACCCATCACAAAAATATTGCCTTCCGGCACTGTCAACGGTCCAAAATACTTGCCGCCACACGCCTCAGAACCATTCTGTGGCAGCACCGGATTATCCGGCGGCTGAAGAATGAAAGACTGGTCTGTGGGCTTGCCATCCACCATCACCGATGGGTCGCCTTCTTGGCAGGACACTGTCTGCCCGCCGGTAGCAATCACACGCTTGACCAAGTTGTTCTCATCCGGTGGGACGAGCCCGACGTAGGACCCCAACTGCTGCAAACCAGCAACAAACGGGTTGTTCGACCGGTTGGACTGGTAGGAGGTATTCCACGATGGAGCTCCCTCAAACACCACGAGATCCCCCGGCTCCGGGTCAGAGAAATAGTAGGACAGCTTCTGCACAAAGATGCGGTCACCATTGCACCCCTCACAACCATGAAGCGTGGGCTCCATGGATGCGGACGGAATCAGGTACACACGGCCAACGAATGTTTGCAACAAAAAGATCAGGCCGAGGGTGAGAAGAACCACCATAGGGATCTCCACATACCACGGCATCGTGCGGTCTTCTTCGGTGTGAGTAGGACGCTGGGGGGTATCAGTCACGGAGAAACACTTTAACACTGAGCATGCGAAACGCCCCCTTCCCACGCGAGAGTGCGCAGTGGATAAAGAGGGCGTTAGGGCGCTGAAATTTAGCGACGCTCCTTGATGCGGGCAGCCTTGCCGCGCAGATCGCGCATGTAGTACAGCTTCGCACGGCGGACACGGCCACGACGCAGAACCTCAATGCGGTCAATGTTCGGGGAGTGAACCGGGAAGGTACGCTCCACACCGATGCCGAAGGAGATCTTGCGGACGGTGAAGGTCTCACGAATACCGGAGCCCTGACGACGGACAACAAAACCCTCGAAAAGCTGGGTACGGGTGACGCTACCCTCGATCACCTTGACGTGAACGCCCAGGGTGTCGCCAGGACGGAAGTCCGGGATGTCGTCGCGCAGCTGGCCTGCGTCGACCTTATCGATGATGCCGTTAGACATACGAATTCCTTTTCAGATTTGGACAGAGGAACCTAGCGGCTCTTCCCCTCCTGGGGTGCTCGACCGGTTCATGTCGGCTACAAGACCCGACTATTCTTGCATAATGCCGGGTCACTTCCCAAATCCAGCCCGCTTCAAAGCATCCGCCATCGAGCCCTGTGCTTGCTGCGCATTTTTCGCTTGTCGACGTCCCCCGTTCCCCGCCCCACGCTTCTTCCCTGCGGGTTTGTTGGACTTGTTGGGTTTCCCCGGTTCGTCCTCAAGCCGCAGCGACAAGCCGATGCGATTGCGGGCGACATCGACGTCCATCACTTTCACCTTGACCACCTGGCCGGATCGCACCACATCATGCGGGTCGGAAACGAACTTATTGCTCATCGCGGACACATGCACCAGTCCATCCTGGTGCACGCCGACATCCACGAATGCGCCGAAGGCAGCAACGTTGGTCACCGTGCCCTCCAGGATCATGCCGGGTTTCAAGTCCTTGACCTCATTAACGCCTTCTTTGAACGTGGCGGTGGTGAATTCCGGGCGCGGGTCACGCCCCGGCTTGTCCAGCTCGGCGATGATGTCTGTCACCGTAGGCACACCAAAGGTGTCGTCGGCGAAATCTGCGGGGGCAAGTTTGGTCAACACCGCGGTATTGCCGATAAGGGAGGTGGTGTCCATTCCGGTTGCGGCGGCAATGCGTTCCACCACCGGATACGCCTCCGGGTGAACGGCTGAGGCATCCAGCGGGTCCGTACCTCCCTGAATACGCAGGAAGCCTGCGGCTTGTTCAAATGCCTTTGGTCCCAGCCGCGGTACCTTGCCCAGCTCTTTGCGGGTAGTGAAGCTACCGTGCTCATCGCGGTACGCCACAATGTTCTTAGCCACCGTATTAGACAGCCCCGCCACGCGTTCCAGCAGTGGCGCGGACGCCGTGTTCACGTCCACGCCAACGGAGTTCACTGCATCTTCCACCACTGCGTCCAGAGTTTGGGCGAGCGCAACCTGGTTCACGTCATGCTGGTACTGGCCAACGCCAATGGACTTCGGATCCACCTTGACCAACTCTGCCAACGGGTCCTGCAGGCGCCGCGCGATGGACACGGCGGAGCGCAAGGAAACATCCATGTCCGGGAATTCTTCTGCCGCGATGGCACTCGCTGAGTAGATGGATGCACCGGACTCACTCACCATCACCGGCGTCGGCCGCTTGCCACCTGCCTGCGCAATGAGGTCGGCCACTTCACCGGCGAGCTTTTCGGATTCGCGCGATGCCGTACCATTGCCCACCGCGATGAGCTCCACACCATGTTCAGCCACCAAAGCAGCAAGCTCCGCCCGCGACGCATCCCAGCGATTCTGTGGCTGGTGCGGGTACACAATCGTGGTGGCCAGTACCTTGCCGGTTCCATCCACCACGGCGCACTTCACGCCATTGCGGTAACCCGGATCAAGCGCCAGGGTTGCCCGCTGGCCAGCGGGCGCTGCTAAGAGCACATCACGCAGGTTGGTTTTGAAGACCTCCAGCGCACCCTCATCGGCCTTCTCTTTCAGGCGCATACGTGCGTCCACGTTCGCGGAGATCTGCAGCTTTGTCCGCCAGCCCCAGCGCACTGCCTTGGCCAACCACTCTGAATCCTGCACGGGGAGGTCAAAGCGCTCCGCGATCATGCCTTCGTAGACAGCCTCATCGCCCGGATCAACATTGAGGGTAAGTACGCCCTCTGCTTCCCCGCGAAACAGCGCCAGAATCCGGTGAGACGGCAACTTGGTCAGATCCTCGGAGAACTCAAAGTAGTCAGCGAACTTCGCGCCCTCTTGTTCCTTACCTTCCGCCACGGAAGAACGCATCGTGCCCTCGGCGTACACACGGTCACGCACAGCACCCACCAGGTCCGCATCAGTGGCAAAACGGTCCACCAGGATTGCCCGCGCACCGTCGAGCACCGCCTTGGTGTCCGGGAATCCTTCGCAGATGAACCTCTCAGCGGTGGTCTCGGGGTTGGCGCGGGGCTCGTCGATAAGCAATTGCTCCAGCTCTTCGAGGCCTGCTTCGCGCGCGATATCCGCCTTGGTCTTGCGGCGCTTCTTGTACGGCAGATAGAGGTCCTCCACGCGGGCTTTCGTGTCGGCGGCGAGGATCTCATGTTTGAGCTCATCGGTGAGCTTGCCCTGCTCCTCGATGCTGGCCAGCACGGCCTCTTTCCGCTCAGCGAGTTCAACGAGGTAGGTATTACGCTCCTCAATGTGGCGCAACTGCGCATCATCGAGCCCACCCGTGACTTCCTTGCGGTAACGAGCAATGAAGGGCACAGTGTTGCCCTCTGCCAGAAGGGTGAGCGCAGCCTCTACTTGGGTGGCGCGGACGTGAATTTCTTTCGCGATAATCTCTGCGATAGTCATTCGGGGAAGTCTAGTCGGCGGACTCCTTAAGGCTGCACCACGGTGGAACCGTACCAATCCGCGCCCTTCGGCAGCGCCGCAACCACTGCTTGCGTGGCCTCGGTGAGACTGAGTGCTGTACGCCCGTAGACGCGCAGCTTCACCAGCGGATCAGGGCTCGGATGCCCCTCACGCCGCTCATACTCCGTTTCCAGCATCGACGGACCGAAACACACGTCCGTTCCGCGCTCTTTTGTGCTTATCTGCGCCACACGGTAACCGGCCTTCTTCAGCGCCCTGCGCATGTTCTTTTCTGCGCCGGGCTTCCAGCCCAGCACGTCCAGTTCCGTCACTACGTCGCGGGCATCGAGCATGAAGCGGTCTTCTTCGGTGAGAGTTGCCGCGTCGATGAGCTCCGGGCGCACTTCTCTGGTGCGCTTGAGGGACTGCTCGCGACGCCACTGCTCCACCTTGGCGTGATCACCCGACGTCAACACCGGCGGGGCTTCGATCCCGCGCCACACGCGCGGCTTGGTGTAGCTGGGGCCTTCCAACAGGCCGTCGGAGAAGCTGTCATCTTCATGGCTTTCCGTATTGCCCAGCACGCCTGGGATGAGGCGCGTGACGGCCTCCACGATGACGAGCACCGCAACTTCCCCACCGATGAGCACGTAATCACCGATGGACACCTCGCGCACGCGATACCGCTGCGCCGCGTCCTCAAAAACGCGTTGATCAATACCCTCATATCGGCCACACGCGAACACAATGTGGTTCTCCCGCGACCAGGCTTGCGCATCAGCTTGCGTGAACGGCTTACCAGCCGGTGTGGGCACCAACAGCAATGGCGCCTCCGGGTCTTCGCCCTCGCGCACATCAGCTGGGAGGGTGTATGGGCGCGCAACAACCTCTGCTACATCATCGTGGCGCGCCTTGTCATTGCGGTGTGCTGCCGCGGTGTCCAGGTCAAACCCTGCGCGGCCCGCGTGTATGTCATCGAGTGCCGGCCCCCACACGTCCGGCTTCATCACCATGCCTGGCCCACCACCCAGTGGCGAATCATCCACCGCCTTGTGGCCGCCCGTGGCCCAATCCCGCAGATCGTGCACCCCAACAGCCAGGATCTCTTGCTCAATCGCCTTGCCCAATAGCGCATGCCGCATGGGCTCGAGATAGTCCGGGAAGATTGTTATCGCGTCAATCCTCAACGCCGGCGTGCCCGTCACAGGTCCAGCAACCCTTCCGGCGGGGTGATTTCCAGGAAGCCTTCCTCCAGATTCACCTCCGGGACGATGTCCATGACGAAGGGAACCAGCACTTCCCTGCCCTGGTAGGCAATCTCCAAGATTTTCCGGTTCGGGGTATCCATCACGCCGGTGACCTCCCCGATCTCCTCACCATCCTGCACGACCTTCAGGCCGATGAGTTCATGGTCGTAGAACTCATCCGAATCCTCATCACGCTCCAAGGGCTCGGCAAAGAACTGCATCCCCCGCAATGAATCCGCGGCGGTGCGATCCGGGATCTCCTCAAAAGTGACCAGCAGGCGCTTCTGATGCGGACGCACCGATGCAATAGTCAGGTCTTGTTCTTTCCCCGCCTGTTTGCCGTGGAGCACTTCCCCCACTGCGTAACGGATCTCCGGCTCGTCGGTCAACACTTCCACGGCGACCTCCCCTTTAACACCGTGGGACTTGACTACTTTGCCGATGAGCAACTTCATGGGAGCTAAGGCTACCAGCAGCGAATGCGGTGATTACGCCAACGTGAGAAACCATGTTGCGACATAGCGCTGCTCATTAGGATGTTGCGTAATCTGTGTCTGGGGCGGGTCAAAAGGGCGTCGACTAGCAAATGCTTCGAAAGCTGTCTGACTTCACAAGGAAAAGGGAGCACAATGAACTACTTTGAACGAGAATTCAAAGAAATGGCCGAGAGGTTTCAAAGGACGACCATCAAGTGGTGGCGCCCAGATATGACGTTGGAAGAAGCTTATGAAGCGATTCGTGCCCTCCCGATCGACCCTGAACACGCGATAGAAAACCCTACGCAACCTGAACAGGAGGGGTGGAGCAATTTCAGAGGTGACACGTTCATCCAAATTCGCATGCGCGAGCTGTTCGAGGGCTACAAGATTGAGCACGGCGATCCGTACTTCATCGGGTTGATGGGTCAGCGCGGCTTCGAGCGCGATTTTCTCCTGTGGCACGACGCCGAGCTCCGAGAAGAACTCCTTTGGCCCCTTTTTTCCCTCGAGGGCACCCAGATGGTCAGCTTTGCCAATAGGGAGAAATACTCGTCCGGCTGGGCAGAGCCTCTGGTTGCGCTGGTGAGCGAAGGAATGTTGGACCGCGACCGCATGTTAGATGAAATGCTCAAAGCACTGAACCGCGGTTTTCCCGCTTACCGCGTGCGCTGGTTTACCCAGCATTACGAGGATTTTGCGCCCACTGAGGAAGAAACCACGAAGCGCCAACACCTACTCATCGCCGCGATGGGTTCGGGAGTGGCCTCGACGACCACGTTCGCAGTCAAGCAGCTCTCACGCTTGTCGGAGTTGGATGCGGACGGATTTGTTGCCGCAGCCCATCACGCCATGGGCGGGCCGAAGGGAACGGCTATCACGGCGCTAAAAATGCTAGAGAAGATCGCGGCTGAACGCGAAGACCTCGCCGCGAGTATTGCTGATGCCGCACAAACTGGCCTCTACCATGCACACGACGATGTGGTACGCCGTAGCGCCAAGCTTCTCCGCACGTTGGAGAAAGGAGAGCTTATCGTCGCTGCCGGGGACATCTTGTCGCCTGTCATGGCTGACGAATTGTTGGGGCAACGGGTCGCCGAAGGCACCGGACAAACCGAGCACGCAGCCGCATCATCGGCGCAGCGCGTTGAGGCTCAACCCGTCGCCCCCTGGACGGATGAGGATGCGCTGTTTCGCACCCGCGAATTGCTCACCACACCAGACGCCGTGAACTTTGCGCTATTCCTTGCCTGGCTGGCAGAAACCGGTCCGCGCGCGGTGGAGATTCTCAAGCCGGTTTTGTCGAAGCAAGATCCCGCGCGTTCCTTTACCGATGCGCGCTGGCTGTTGTTTCAATGCACACTCTCTCCTGCTGAGGTTAAAGAAGCAAACGCGCCATGGCTGCCGGGTGATAACAGGCGGGAATCGCTCCTTCGGATCGTTGCCATTGTGCACGGGTTGGCTCCAACACGCACCTTGCTTTCAACGCCGACGGACTCTTTCGGTCGCGTGGACAACAAGGAATTCGCCCGCCGTCTTGCTACATATTCAGACCTTGAAGGCATATGGCAAGACGATGCCATTCTCGCCTACCTGCGGCTGGTGGACTATGAGGAAGACAGCACGGGTCTTGTGTCTGTGCAGGGAGTGCAATCTGGATGCAACAGGTTTCAGTGGACACTGCCTGAAGACCGATGCACCCAGTGCGATAAAAACCGTGTGTGGGTACGCACCGCGCAAGGTTGGAAAGGCCACAACGAACACCACGACGAAGTGCTGCCGTATCTCGTTCTCGGCTCGTTCAACGCAGCCGACTCCCCGGCAGAGCGCGCCATCGTCGCCCCTACCTGCTTGGATGCTTACACCTACGACATGGAGCGTGACCTTGATGCAGGGATGTCGATTCATCCAGATGTGCAAGAGCCCGGTATTGTTGACGTACTTGCGTGGCACCCCGGCGAATGGTCACCACACACCGCCAAGTTCCTGGGCAAAGCCATGGCAAACGTTCACCCAGAGGTACGAGTGGTAGCTGCGGAGCTTGTGGCAACGTCACTCCCACTAGCTATCGAGGCGGGAGTCACCGCACAAGAGTGGGCACAGATAGACAACGTCAAGCTTGGCCGTTGGGCGAATTCCCTCGCAGATGCCGCGACGCTCAATCCCACCTACGTCCGTGACCTCCTTGCACAGCTACTGCCTCAATTGGACCGAAAGGCGCGCGACATTGCCAAGCTCATTGAATTGCTGCGTAATGTGCGTGTGCAAACTGGTCAACGCGACGTCCACAAGCAACTGCTCGAATGGCTAGAGTCCTTCAGCGGAAAAACAAAGGCTGCACAAGCTGCGGCGGCGTTGCTCAAGGAGTCCTAGATGCAGTACACATACGCCCATCCATCCACCCTGACTGTCCAGGGTCTGCAGCTGGCCGCAAGCGGGGGAACGCTCGACCGGGTGGACGAACCGCACTTTTTCAGCGGATTCGTGGAAAATCCCCACATCGCCGCGCGTGGAATACTCACTGTCGCGGACTATGCCGCGAAACGCTTCTACACGCCAGTGAACACCGCGGCTATCGCTGCGCTTGACCCAGTGGTGACCTCCACCCCAGAAGGTCTGCGGTTCGAATCATTCTCAGGCTGTTGCAGCGCCTACGCCCGCTTGGATATCACCGACCTTGACGCGGAATCCCAGCAGTCAGGTGTAACCAACGTGGACATCAACCTCCCGCTGCGCGAGACGCTTGCTGGTATCACACCGGGCTCACCGCTACACCTCAATATTGCCGACGATTCACTGCACATCACCACCATGGATAAAACCCTAGAGGAGAAGAAGGTCAAACTACCGTTGCGGTGGGTGAAAGGACTTGCGGAGTCACAGCGCATCAGCGCCTCCATGACACTGCAGCAAGAGCTTGCGGGACCGCAGGCGAAGAAGTTCATCACATCGTTGTCGGGGGCGTCCACACCGAAAGCCGTCATGTGGGCCACTCCCGCATTACGGAGTTTGCGTCTTGCATCGAAGCCCTCAAAAGGTGCAGTATGCCTGGCAGGCCCGGAGCGGTTGAAACCGATCATCCCGCTCCTGCCGTACGTGACCAAGCTGTCGGTCTACAGCGCCGATAGCCACGCATCCTCCCAACCTCAATCATCCGCATGGGTGTTTGAGCTGCCCGGTGCGCGATTCACAGTAGTGATCAGCCCAATCAAGACCCGTGGGTTTTCTGGCGAGGGCTCACTTTTGATGTCTCTGAGCAGCCAGCACGCGGCCGATGATGCTGATCTTGTCTCCGCGGTTCTGGCGTTTGATCCCCGCATTGATATCAATGATCTTGCAGCACAGACCGGGCTTACTCCCGCCCGCGTTGAGGACGCACTCCAAGTCCTGGCATCAACCGGTCAAGTTGGCTACGACCTCACGCTGGGCGCATATTTCCACCGCCCGCTGCCGCTTGATCCGGAAGTGGTGGGCAATCTCAACACCCGCCTTGCTAACGCCGAGGAGCTGCTGTCCCACAACGCGGTCACTCCGCTCAAGGGGGAGAAAGACGGGTTCACAGTGCACTCCGGTTCCAACGAGTACACAGTGAGACTTGATCAAGGCACCTACGCGTTTGCCTGCACCTGTTTCTGGTTTGCAAAGCATAAGGACACCCGTGGCCCGTGCAAGCACGTGTTGGCGGCGCGGGCATTTCGGGATAGCGCGCATTAGGGGTCGTCGATAAGCAAAAATGCCCAGCGGAATCGCTGGGCATTAGGCGTTTGGCATGAGTGAGGCTTAGTTCTCCTCGGACTCCTCAGTCTTCTCTTCTTCGGCCTCCTCAGCCGGAGCTTCCTCAGCAGCTTCTGCCTCTGCAGCAGCCTTGGCCTCCGCCTCGGCTTCAGCAGCGGCCTTAGCCTCTGCCTCTTCCTTAGCCTTCTTGCGCTTCTCGGTGATAGCCTCAGCGGTCGGACCGTTGGAAGCCTCCTCCAGAGCCTGGTTGAACAGGTCGAGCTTGGACGGCTTCTCCTCAGCAACCTTGAGGGTGCCTTCAGCGCCGTCGAGGCCCTTGTGCTTCTGCCAGTCACCGGTCACCTTCAGCAGTGCGAGCACCGGTTCGGTCGGTTGGGCGCCAACGCCGAGCCAGTACTGAGCGCGCTCAGAATCAATCTTGATGAGCGACGGCTCTTCCTTCGGGTGGTAGATACCAATGTTCTCAATGACGGCACCGTCACGGCGGGTGCGGGCATCGGCGATGACAACGCGGTACTGGGCATTACGGATCTTGCCCAGACGCTGCAGCTTGATCTTGACAGCCATGGTGTAAAAGTCCTCTACTATCGGTCACTGGGCAGTTCAGACACCCGCCGCATGATCGGCGGGCCGGTTCA